>JAUVCD010000042.1 GCA_030590865.1 Myxococcales bacterium
CAAATCGATGCGATTCAGGATCTCCGGGACTCGAGGATCGATGATCAGGACATCGTTCCCCTCGTCGAAAGGCTCTGCCCCTGGCGCCGGATTGCCCTCGTAACGGGACACATAGGCCTTCGAGTCGCTCACCTTGACGTAGTCCTGGGGATTGGCCGCGAAGCCAGTCGCCACGTTGAGCTGGGCGCGGACGGTGCCGGTCGCCACCTCAACCCAAGTGAGCACCGAGGCCGGATAGCGGTCGAGCAAGACCAGCTCCGGCCCAAGCTGTGGCTCGGTCGGCATGCCCACGTCCCCAGACAAGGGGGCGGACAGCTGGGCCGCGGCGCTAGCCGACGAGATGAACGACTCGGAGAGCACCTGTCCGGCCGTGTCGAGAAGGGACAGGTTGGTGGATTGGTAGTCGCTGCTCACGACCACCAGCCCCCGTCCGCAGCGCCCCAACGGCTCAGCGGTGCCGCCGGTAGGCCCCGGAGGCTCGGGGACGTCACAGGCAAGCAAGCCCACAACAGCCAGGATCACCAGTGCCATACCGGCGGGAACCGGCCGCTTGTCACTCATCACCACCAGGCCTCCAGCATGACATGACCCGCCCGGCCGGGCAGCGGGTAACCCACCAGATCGAAGGTTCGTTGATTCATCAGGTTGGCGAGTCGCCAGCGAAGGGCGATTTTGCGATCCAGGAACGACAGGCTGCCGTCCAAGTCCAGCTGCCCATCCGCTTGGATGACGATCAACCCTGCCGGGTCGGCAAACCTCGATGACCGATAACGGTAACGGACTCCGACCGTGGCTCGATCGAGCTTCAGCAGCGGCCAGGACGGAGCGACGACCTCGAGCATGGGCGCAGCCACCAGCCGAGACTGGAAGGGCAGCACGTCATTCACGACGGTCCGACCGCGGGTCACGTCCCGCGGGTCCAGAGCGGTCACGGCCCCACCGACATGCAACACCCGCCAGGCGGTCGCCCCGGCGGCGAGCTCGGCCCCCAGCACCTGGGCGTTACCGGCGTTGTAGGGACGAATGGCGCCGAACGACGAGCGCCGGTAGGCGATCAGCTCATCGGTGAAACGGGCGAAGCCGACCAGCTGCCCGTAGGTGGCCAGGCTGTGGTTTGCCCAGTGAGCACTCACCCCGAGGTCGACCGTCAACCCCTGCTCCACCTCCAAATCCGAATTGCCCCGCACCACCGACGAGATGCCGTAGAGCTCGCCGAGCGTTGGCACTCGCACGGCGCGACCGATATTGCCGTGCACGCTCAGCGAATCGAGCATCTGCCAGCGCGCCCCGAGCCGCCCAACCGGCTCGAGCACACCGCAGGTCTGGTCCACCGCACCCGCTGCCGTCGAGTGACATTCCAAGGCCCCCACGCCGACGATCTGGACCTGCTCGCCGACTCGGCCCAGCGCGCTGATGTCGCTGCGCAGCACATGCCGGCGAGCTCGGTGTGAGGACTCATCGGCGTCAATCCGAAGCAAACCAAGCTCTTGGGAGCCACCGATGTTCAGATCCAGCCATCGATTCAGCGACGTCTTCAACCGCAAGCGCTGGGTGAGCCGCTCGCCGCTCAACACCACGTTCCGCTCCGGCCCGAGCTCGCCGAGGGGGTCGCGCAGCCCGTAGCGGGTCACCAGCAGACCGCTACTCAGCTCGATGGCGCAAGTCATGGCCTCGCTGTCCTGGCCTTGCCCGCAAGGGGTTTCGGAAGAGACGCCGGTCAGCCACCGGTGCCGTCGCGAGCGGGTCTGACGGGCGCCAATCAACTGAAGCCCCGGAGCTCCGGCGCTGCGGGAGAGGGCGCCTGCAACCATCACCAACCGGCTGGCCCCGAGGGTCATCCGGCCCACGGTCCAGGCATCCAGCTCGCTGTAGTCGGCGTTGACCCGCCGCCGCAGAACGTCATCGCTGTCGTCGAAGCGGGTGCCTCCATCGTCAACGAAGGCGTAGTCACCGGCGCCAGCGTGGTGACGCAAGGCGACCAGCGCACCTGCCTGCGGGCCGCCGAGCATGAGGGCGGCCCGCCCCTCCTGCTCACCAAAGGAGCCCATCCCCAGCGCCGCGCCGGCCCGTCGGCCGCTCGGCAAGCGAGGCTCGAAGAAGATGGCACCCCCGACGCCGAGGCGGTCCGCATGGCTCGGCGCATTGCCCCGGTAGATCTCGATCCGATGCAGCATCCACAGCGGGATGGCCGACACATCCGCCGTGCCCGTCAGATCATCGTTGAGCCGCAGTCCCGCTAGATAGATGGGCGTCTGGGCCGAGGAAGCGCCTCGCACCGATGCGGTAGCCAGATCGGCAGCTCCGCCGCTGCGCGTGGTCTGCACGCCCGGCACGGTGGCCAGCGCGTCGGCAGCGGTGAGCCCCGGCAACTCGAGCGCCCGCCCCCGTAACACATAGGACGCAGGCGTTGGGTCGGTGGGACGCGGGGCCGTTGGCCGGGTGCCCTGGACCACCACATCGATCACTGGGGGCCCGTCCTCTGGAGGGTCGTCTTCCCCGGAATCGTCCAGGGTTCCGTCTCCAGCGCCGCCTTGTTCGGTGCCGCCGCCGCTGGTTTGGCTGGCCCGGACCGCCGGCTCCGCCGCCCGCCCCGCTTCACCGCTAGCCCTCCAAGAGGGGCACACACCGGCGAGCAGCACGAGACCGCCGGTCAATGCCTTGAGCCACCTGCTCGCCATCAGCGGCAGGCCGCGTTCACAATCCCCACGGCGTCCAGATCGAAGACCCCGTCCAGCCCCTCGAGGTCAGGCCGATCGACTATGCGGACGTAGCGCGCCATCTCCAGGCCAAGATCCGCCAGGTCGAAGGGATCACCGCCGGAGGTCTCGGGGTCGAGCACGCCGGGATCTCCATCGAGCAGCACCGGGTGGTAGCCTGCGCAGCTGCCCCACGGCGGCTGGGTGGCCGTGCATGGGAAAGCCGTCCAGCTCTCCCCATCACTGCTGACCTCGACGGTCGCCACTTCGGCAAAGATGCCCTGCGGCCCCTCGAAGGCGTTCTCGAAGACGACGAAGTCCGGCCCTGGACCGTCCACGATGGACCAGGGGCCGAAGCCCATGACGATGGAACCGCCATTGCCGAGCGACACGACGTCAGTGGAACCCGTGCAACAGCCGCCGCCTTGTGGCGGACCGTAAACGACCGCTGGCATGAGTTGTTGGCCGAAGCTCTGGCCTGACCCATAGCTCACCGCGACCACCTCGGTGACGAAGTGCCCACCTGGCTGGCTGCAGGCGTCGGCGCTGGCCCCACCGGCAGACGGCAGGCCAGCGCCCCCCGAGCCGGTGCCTCCTGGCTCGGATCCTCCGGCACCCCCCGCGCCGGTGCTGAGGGGATCGCCAGCGTCACCGCCGCAAGCCAATAGCCCCATCGCCAAGGCGCCGACACTACCCCAGCGGTCGGTCCACCGTTCCTGTCTCATTGGCCGTCCTTCCCTGCGCCTTCCCGCGCAGCTCTCGAGCTGTGGACGACTCACATCGTTGATCCCTGCTTGGGCTCCGCAGTGCGCTCCGTCCCGGTGCGACAACGGTCGCGTGCAGCAGGTCTCCTGGCTTCCGGATCATCCTCAGGTGAAGCCTTCCCAGGCGCGATCGCCCAGTGGCAGCTTGTTCACCCTCGTCCTCGGTCACAGTGGCGGGAGCCGCGCCGGTCTTTCACCGGCTTCCCTCTTTCCCGTTCAGCTAGAGCCCCTCGAGGGGAACTCTGACTGAATACGACTACACACAGTCGACGAGCTCACCGAGCCCGCACTCATTTCGATAAGGGTGTCGGGGCCTCTGGTCAAGACAAACGACGGTATCCTCTCGGGGCCAGGACGGGCCCGGCTCTGGAGCACCTTCCTGGCGGGCAAGGAATTTGACCAGGAGACCCATCCATGCGAATTCCAGAGAGTATTGATGCGTAGGCTTCGCGCAGCCTGCTGGCCTCTGCTTGGGGGCTTGCTCTGTACATTTCTGACCCCGCTGGCTCTAGCGGAGCCCATCGCTGCGGGCTCGAAGGGCGGCGCAGACCAACTCGCGACCGCCACCGGCAAGTCCCGCCGGGCGGGCAGCGCGACTGCCGTAGCAAAGCGGGGCGCCCCCAAGGCTAAGACCGCGAGCAGCAAGCAAGACGCCAAGAAATCGACGGCCAAGCGCACCACGCGCAAGAAAAAGCCAAAGAAATCGAGCACCCGCCGAGGTCGCCGTCCCAAGCCGAAGCCTCGCCTACCAGGCTCCAAGCCCGGCAAGCCCGACACACGTGCTCGGCAGATGCTCACCGGCCAGCATCCAAACCACTCGACCGCGCCACCGGTTGAGTCGCCTGAGCTCAAAGCGATGCGCGAGCTGGACCACGCGCTGTTTCCGCCGAGTCCGGCACCGTCCGCAACCCCCTGGTCGACCTCCCTGAGGCTGCCCCAATCGGGCCCTGCAGTAAGCGCCTCGGGTCTGCCGGCCAGCGGCAAACCGTCCCCTCGAGTCAAGCCAGCAGCCGAGCCCGACCTGTCCTGGATCGCCAAGCTCAACAAGCCGGACTTCCCGGTTCGCTTCGAGCCTTCAGTGGTCCGCTACCTGACCTATTACAAGACCACCACCCGTGGTCGGGCGCGAGTAGCCCGCTGGGTGCAGAAGAGTGGTCGGTACCGGAAGGCCATCACCAAGCTGCTCCGCCAGTACAAAATGCCAGAGGACATCCTGTGGCTCGCCCTGGTCGAGAGCGCCTTCGAGCCGACGATCCACTCCCATGCCGGCGCGGCTGGGCTCTGGCAGTTCATGCCCGCCACCGGCCGCGTCTACGGCTTGACCGTAAACCGTCGCGTCGACGAACGGCTCGACCCAGAGCGGTCCACCCACGCGGCGCTGCGGCACCTCAAGGACCTCAACCAGCGCTTTGGCTCTTGGGAGCTGGCCTTCGCGGCCTACAACATGGGCTACGGCGGCCTCTTGTCCTCGATCCGCAAATTCAACACCAACGACTACTGGGAGCTGCGCCGACTGGAAGCGGGCCTCCCCTACGAGACCGCGCTCTACGTGCCCAAAATTGTGGCCATGGCGATTGTGGCAAAAAACTGCAAGGTGTTCGGCTGCCAGGGAGTCGTGCTCGACAAGCCGCGCCCCTTTGGAAACACCGGCGCGGACAAGGTGTCTGTCGCTCCTGGGGTGACGCTCAAGGATGTCGCCAGGGCCATCGGTGACAAGGGGGACGGGGTTGCGAAGCTCAACGCCCACGTCATCGGCAACCGCCTACCCCCCCTCGAGAGCTCGACCCGACCGCGACGGTCGTGGACCGTTTACGTTCCCAAAGGCAAGGGCAAGCAGGCGTCGAACAAACTGCCACGGACCGGGGTGGCCCGAAAGCTGGCCACCCACCGCACCCGGTGGGGCGAGCCCTTGGCACGGATCGCCGCGGCCTACGACACGACGGTCACCAAGCTGATGAGGCTCAACGATCTGCGCGCCCACGAGTCGCCGCGGCCGGACACTGTAATCTTCGTTCCCGCCGCGCGACGGTCCAAGAGGGGCACCCCCTCGGCCAGAGCGGCCGCTGCGCCGCCGGTGGCCGCCGTGCCAGATCAGGACTTCCGCTACGCCAATCGCCGACGAGTATTCTACGAGCCCGTGCTCGGCGACCGACTGCAAGACGTGGCGCGGGTCTGTGGTGTGGACGCCGCTGAGCTGCGTCGCTGGAACCACCTGGACTCAGGTGCGGCACTCCAACACGGGATGCGGCTCCAACTGTTCATTCCCCAGGACTCAAAGCCCGCTGGGGTCGTCTTGCACGAGGCATCGCGCGTTCGCACGGTGACCGTCGAGTCACGGCCCTTCTTTGATCATTTCGTCCAGCAACGGGGACGCAAGCGGATTGAAGTCACGGCCCGCGCTGGGGACACGTGGAAGAAGTTGAGCAAGCGCTATGGGCTCTCCCTTGGAATGCTGGAGCGAATCAACCACCGAAGCCGCCGCAGCAAGTTGGCTCCCGGACAAAAGGTGATCATCTACGCCCGTAGAGGGCTGGTCGAGCCACCCAAGAGCACTACCGTCGACTCTGACGTCCGCCCTGGCGGCGAGCCTCCCAAGAAAAGGCGGATAGCAGGCGCACGGCCGAGCTGAAACCCGGCCATTGGGCCCCGAGGGTGGTGGCCCATTCGCTCAAATCCACCACCGCCCATCGCTGCGCACATCAGCCCCAGCTCCCTGCCCAGCTGGCTTGGATTGTCGCGCGTCTTGCATGGCCGGCCCGAGCGCGACTAAGCTTTGACACTTTCTGATTCCCTGCGTTGGGAGCTATCTATCATGTTCGACATCCGCTCCTACGGGGTGACAGACGTCGGGCGTCGTCGAAAAGGTAACGAGGACGCGTACCTCCGAAACGACGACATCCGATTGTTCATCGTTGCCGACGGAATGGGAGGACACGCCGCCGGCGAGGTCGCCAGCGCCGAAGCGGTCGACACGATCTATGGGATGGTCAAGCGTGGCCTACCCGACTTGGGTCCAGAGGACGCGCCCCTCACCGATGACTCGATCTCCCATGCCAGACGGTTGCTCGAGGGCGCCATCCAGGCGGCCACTTACATGGTCTATGCCATGAGCGAGGTGGACGCCGGCAAGAGCGGGATGGGGACCACCATCAGCGCGGCCTTCGTACACAAGAACGTGCTCATCACCGGCCAGGTCGGCGACAGTCGCATCTATCGCGTCAGAGACAACGAAACGTTGCAGCTCACCGAAGACCACACCTTGGTGGGCTGGCAGATCAAGCAAGGCCTGATCAGCGAAGAAGAAGCCAAGGTCTCCCCTCATCGCAACGTGATCACCCGGTCGGTGGGCGGCCGCGACTACGTCGAGGTCGACACTGGGGTGATCGAAATCAAATCGGGAGATCGCTACTTGTTCTGTTCTGACGGCTTGCACGGCTACCTGCAAGAACCAGAAATCCCCGACATCATGTCTTTGGGCGGAATGCAGGCGGCCGAGGCCTTCATCGCCCTAGCCAACGGACGAGGGGGCAGCGACAACATCACCTGCGTCCTGGTCGAGGTGGACTGACCCGAGGGGCGTAATGGGGACGGCGGCTAGTCGGCCGGGAGGGCATCGATGAGTCCATCGGAGGATGGCGAGGCGACCGAGCGCACCGCTCTGCGCGATGCTGGACCCGAGGAGCTAGATCTTGAGAGCCTGCTCGCGGCGGTGCCTGAGCTCATCGGGGCGGCCCTGACGGATCGCAACGGCGAACTGTTGTCCAAGGCGGGCGATCTGGACGCCGAGGCGCTTTGTGCTTTCTCGGTGATTGCCCACACGACGGTTCGTGAGGCGGTCGAGGAGCTCAGCTTGGGCTCACCGCAGCGCTGGTGTTTCAGCACCGACAGCGCGTGCTGGTACGCTGTCGTGCTCGGAGCCCGGCGACTCATCGCGGTCGGCGACCCCACGAAACACCCGGCCGCAACGTTGCACAAGCTGCCAGGTGCCGAGGAGTGCGCACCATGACGGCGGCGCTGGCGCAACTGAGTCAGGTCGAGGGCGTCATCGGCTATGGGCTGTTCGATCGCCGAGGAGCGTGCATCAACAGCAACCTCGAGCCGCCCTACGAGCCGGTGCTGCTGTCCGAAACGCTGCGCAAGCTAGCCGCGCTGATGGACTCGCTGCCTGCCACCGACCTGCCATCGATGCCCCGCCACTTCGTGGCCGAATGTGAGGAAAACTGCCTGGTCGTGCGAGGGATGGACCAGGGCAACGTCGTGGTCATGACGACCAAGACGGCGGACATGGGGATGTTGAACGTGGCCCTCAACGTCCTGAGGCTCGAGCTCAGCCAGTCGGAGGCCGACCAGACCGGCGAAGAGGGCGACGAGCCCGAACCCATCTCGGTGCAGGTCCTGGAGGCTGCTGACCTGGAACGCTACGCCCTCCCCCAGTCACCGAGTGACGAGGGACAAGCCAGCGAGTCGCCCCGACCAGACGGTCACTCCCGACGGCGCATCAGAAAGCAGAGTGGCGGAAAGCAGAGTGGCGATTCGTCGCCCCAAGCCACAGGTGTGCCGTCACGGAGCAAGCGAAGCGGTCGCCGTCGCCAGCACCGCACTCCCACAGGCGGTTTCGATGCGCCCGTCTCGCCCCAGTCTGGGGAGACGCAGAATCCCCACGTCACCGCACCAGCGGCTCACCGTGACCGCAGCGGCGACGATGAGCTCCCCTTGAAGCGCGTGCCCCGGCCCCCCCGCAGGCGCAGTGCCCCCGAACCGACCCGCACCAAGCCTGGGTTCTTGGGTTCCGAAGGTGAGCCACTCGCCCTGGCCCAGATCGGCGATGGATCAACCCCAGGCGACGACGTCCTCGCCAATCAGCTCGCCACCTGGGTGGACGAGGAGCCGCCGTCGTCGAGAGGCGTCGACCTGCAACAGTGCCTGGCCACCGTGATCGAACGGGATGACGACCAGGAGCTGGACACCGCCGCAGCAGCCGCCCCCCCCCTAGCGCCCACCGATCCATCCGAGCTGGCCCCGTCGGACGCCCCGTCGGACGAGCAGGCCGAGCTAGCAGATGGCGAGTCGGACGATGACCAAAGCAGTGACGCCAAGCCGACCGAGGCTCTAGCGGAGGAGGCTCCAGCGCCCGGAGATGGCGACGCCGATGCCGAAACCGGTGACCCAGCTCCCAGCGCCGCCGAGAACAAAGAGACCCTAGGACCGGTGGACGAGCCGGTCGCTGATGCACCGGCAAGTGACGAGAACGACCGCGCAGCGCGGGCGGAGGCTGAGAATGACGCCGCCCCAGTGCACGACAAGAAGGGCCGCAAGAAAGGCGGCAAAAAGGTCCGCAAGGAGAGCGGCAAGAAGGTCCGCAAGAAGGGCGACGAGCTCGACCGCAAGCGAGACCGCAAAGCAGCGCTCAAACCAGCAGCCCGCGCCCCGGTTCGAGGGCGCGACTCGATCCCTGCCTCTGAGCCACCAGAGCCGAGCTACGGGTGGCTCGTCGCCGTCGTCTTCGGTCTGGCGATGAGCGGCGTGGCGTGGCTCCTCTGGCCGCACTCCGCAGAGGAGCCCTCCCCGCCGGTGCCCAGGCCAACCGCCGAGCCGAACACGCCCAACGCCGACCATCAGCTCCCCCCCCCACCGCTAGCCCCGGCGGACGAGCAACCCGTTTCGTCGGTCGAGGAACAGTCCGCTGCCACGGAAGCTGAGCCGGTTGGAGAGTCCGAGCCGCTCAGCGAATTCGAGGATGAGGCAACCCACATCGATGATGAGCCTCCGTCAGAACCGGACGAACCGACCAAGACCGTGCCCCCTCCCGTGCCGCGCAAGCCGCTGACATGGACGCCCAAAGCCACCGCAAAGCAACCACCGCCAGCCCCGCCGCCCACGGCCCCGCCGCCCACGGCCCCACCGCCGCCAAGCCCCCCCACCGGCGACTTCGATCCTGAAGGGATCTGACCGCCCGGCTGCTCACGGCACAACGGTCTGAGCCCGGAGTGGGAGCATCATCCGCTCCCATTCGAGATGCGCTCCCAGCCATGGGTTGCAGACACCGTGGTACACTTGGTGTTGGGGATCGTTCTAGGGGAGGAAGCATGCTCGTTTCGCAGAGACTGGTTGATCTGATCGAACGCAACGCTGACGAGCTAGCCAAGCGCTGGTTGCGAGACGTACAGAAACACAAGGGCACACCGACCTATCACAGCTACAACCCAACGCTGCTGCATCAACGGGCCTTCAGCGTCTACAGCCAGCTTGGTAAGTGGTTGTCGAAAGACACGACGAGGGAAGATATCGCCAAGTACTACCTCGCCTTGGGGTCAAAGCGTCGCAAGGAAGGGTTCGCCTTGTCCGAGCTGGTGCAAGCCTTGATCATCACCAGACGCCACGTGTGGCTCAAAGTGCTCGAGGACGGCTTCCTCAACACCGCCCTCGACATGCACCAGGCTCTCGATCTCGAAAACCACGTCGTCTTGTTCTTCGACCGCGCCATCTACTTCGCAGTCCACGGCTACGAGGACTAGGCGGACCCATCAGCGAGCCTCTGCCGCGAGGCTCGCGAGACCGTCACCCGTCAGCCGGAAGATGGTCCAGCCTGCCATGGGGCTGGCGCCTAAGCGGCGGTAGAAGTCGATGGCCAGTGCATTCCAATCCAGTACCGCCCACTCCATACGGGCGCAGCCGTGCTCGACGGCAATCCGCGCGAGCTCGACCAGCAGACGCTTGCCCACGCCATGACCGCGAGACTCGGGCACCACGAACAGGTCCTCGAGATACAGACCCGAACGGCCCCGCCAGGTCGAATAGTTGTGAAAGTAGAGGGCGAAACCGGCAGGCGTCCCGTCGAGCTCGGCCAAGATGCAATGAAACGGGGACGGCCGCTCAGCCAGTTGCTCACCAAGCTCGGCAGCCGTGCAGGTCACGGCATCGGGCTCACGCTCGTAGGTCGCCAGCGCGACAATGAACCGGTGGATCTGCTCGGCGTCCCTGGCAGTCGCCTGGCGCAAGGTGATCGGCATGGGCCTGTGACCATCCCACGGATGGGTCAGCCCTGGCCAGCGGTGACGATCCAGCAGGCGGTGGTGAGCGGCCGACGGTGGCCGGCGGTGGCCGGCAAACGACTCAGGCAGACTTGGCGGCGCTGAGCGCCGGCGGAATGCTCTTCATCACCGTGCCCGAGCGGCGCATCGTCGGATCGCGCTCTTCCCGCTGGGGCGTGTGAAGCCTAGCCCCAGCGAGGATGCGCTCACAGAGGTCGCCAAAGTCGTAACCCGCAGCCGCCGCTATCTTGGGCAAGAGACTGGTTTGGGTCATGCCAGGCAGCGTGTTGACCTCAAGCACGTATTCGTTCTCGCCAGCGGTGACCAACAGATCGACCCGCACCGCTCCCGAGCAATTGAGCGCATCGGCAGCGCGACTGGCCAGGTTCAGCACATTCTGATAGCGCGCCGGTGGCAGTCGTGCCGGCATGAAATAGTCGGTGGCCCCAGCGGTGTATTTGGCGTGGTAGTCGTAAAGACCGCCGTGGGGGCAAATCTCGATGGCCCCAAGGACCCGGCCGTCGAGGATGCCCACGTTCACTTCAGCGCCGTCGATGAAGCGCTCGACCAAGGCTCGGTCATCAAACTCGAACACCTCAGTCAAGGACCGGGTCAGCTCGCTCAGACTGCCGGCCTTGCTGACCGCCAGGCTCGACCCCTCACCGCAAGGCTTCACCGCCACCGGAAAGCCAAAGTGTCGGTGGATGCTCTCGATGTCCGCCAGATCGTCGTCGACCGAGACGGTGTAATAGGTCGGTGTGGGGACGTTGTGGAGCAGGAACAGCTCCTTGCTCTTCACCTTGTCCATCGCCAAGGCGCTCGAGAGCACGCCGGCACCGGTGTAGGGGATTTTGGCGAGCTCGAGCGCGCCTTGCAGGCACCCGTCTTCGCCCATCCGCCCGTGCAGGGCGATGAACACCACATCGACGGCCGCTCGCTCGAAGGACTGAAGTAGCTCGAGCGCGCTCGTCCCTCGAGAGGGAGGGATGATGATGTGAGCCACGTCGTGGCCTCTGCTCGACAAAGCAGAGGCGATGGCGCTGCCCGAGTCGAGCGACACCTCATGCTCGCCAGACCAGCCGCCCATGACGACACCAACACGCGCACCACTGAAGGGGTGAGTCATACGTTTCTCCTCATCGACCAAGCCACTTCGGCTTCTGCGGGGGGCCGAAACCAGACTTGCGATCCAAGCGCTCGCGACACCCGCGCCAGGCGCTCGATCTGCCTACCAAGGGGAAGCCAGATCGGCCAAATATTCAGTGGTTTAGCGGGGAGTCAGACTGGATCTGGACGCGACACAGATGGCGAAACGGTTACTAAATAGCTTCAATAACATAAACATAAACAAGCAATTACAGCGCTTATCTAAGGTACTTCATTGAGTGTTTACCGCTTGAGTTCGTGAGCAATCCACGGCACTCTTGTTGGACGATGAACATTCTTCGACCACGTCCATGGGGCGGCTCGGCTTTGCTCGCCGCCGCTTGGCTGCTTGTCCTGCCCGGTTGCGCGTCCCAGGTACCGCCGCGACCGGTGCCCCAGCTCGAGGCGAGCCCAACGCTTCCACCTTGGTATCCAGAGCAGCCATGGAACCAGGCGAACCAAGACGAGCGGGTGTATTACACCGGCAAGGTCGTGTTCGATACGGGCAAGCACGCCATCCGGCCGCAGGCCGAGGCGGTGTTACGACAACTGCTCGCCTGGCTGCAGGCCAACCCGGACGTCTCCCGAGTGCGCCTGGAAGGCCACACCGACACGCGAGCGAGCGACGAGTACAACCAGAAGCTGTCAGAGCGACGGTCCATCGCTGTGGCGGACTGGTTGGTCGACAACGGATTCGACCACAGCCGACTGCTGGCGGTGGCCTTCGGCGAATCACGGCCCCTGGCAACCAACGACAGTGCCGTCGGCCGGCAAGAGAACCGGCGCTCATCGTTCCACGTGGCCGAGGTGGGCGGTCGTCGCTTCAAGGGGCAAGACCCCACTGCCGGTGGGCTCGTGCTGACCGTGCTCAGCCGGGAAGAACGAGACGCGATGAAGAACGTTGGCGAGGTGCCCACCTACGAGCCTCCGCCTGCCAAGCCCATCCGTGACGTCTTCGAGCCAGAGAAGAAGAGGGTCCTCAGGGAGATGCTCGACTTTGGCAAGAAGGCCGAGGAGACCGAAGGCAACGCCCCGCCCGAGGGTGGCGACAAGCCTGAGAGTGGCAAGACCGAGACCGAAGGCGGCGCCAAGACCGAGCTGTGAGCACGTGGCCGCGACCACCAGGTGGACTGGCCCGGTGGGACATGCAGCCACCCCTCTGACACCGTTCTGGACCAGGCCGCGTGCCGCTCGTGACCGCCGAGCCTCGATGCTCGCTGCGGCTCGATGACCATCGGACAATCCGCGTGAAATCGTGTTGCTAGGCGCGCGCAAGTCCAGCTTGGGCGGGGAGCTGAGCACGTGTGGGTCGGTGTGGCACATGGTGTGCAATGACTCGTGGTCGAACACCAAGCCAGGAGTCAGGACCATGGGACACGAGAAGAACAACAACACCGCCAGCCCCACGCAGCTCAGCCGCAAGAGGCGCTGTGCGCTCAAGCTCTCCACTGCCCTGCTTCCCGCCGCCATTGCCCTCGGCGCCTGTGTCGCCCCTGAGCCGGTCGGTAGCTCCGATCAGAACGCCGTCGAGGTTGAAGGCAACTACGGCGTGGCGCTTCCCGGCGCCACCGATGCGCGCCTGTTGCCCCTCAACGAAGACGGCCTCGAAGCCAAGCTGCAGGTCATCGACAACGCCCAAGCCGGCGACACGCTCGATCTCACCTACTACCTCTTCTCTGAGGACGAGAGCTCAGCCTTCCTGGCCAGTCGGCTCATCGCGGCGGCCAAGCGTGGCGTGCAGGTAAGGGTGGTCGTGGACTTCATGACCAACTTCGCTCGCCACCACTACTACCAATGGATCACCTATGCAGCGGACAGCAACAACACCTCTGGTGGGTCGGTCGCGTTCCGCTACTACAACACCCCGTCGCAGAACATCCGCGATGACGTTCGCTTCCTGGTCACGCCCTGCTCGATCCCAGGAGAGCTCATCAACGGCGAAGCCTGTAACGAGGATCGCAGAGCCCACCAGAATGACCAGGCATCCTTCCAGAAAGCCACCTGGTTCCTGACCGGTCTCTACGGCAAAAACCAGCTGGCCATGCAGGCCGCGCTGGGCGACGTGGTGGCCCAGTTCGAGGAGGCGGCCGCCTCATCGGAAGGCAATACAGTCGAAAACGCCGCCATGGCCCAAGGGCTCAAGCTGCTCTTCAACGCCAAGGTCAAGAACAGCTTTGGCGCCCAGATCGCGCTGTTCTTCTTGGCCGACACCCTGGCCCCGCTCTCTGAGGCAGTCGATTCACTGAACTTGGGTGCCGCCTTCCAGCACCGCGAAGACTGGCAACACATCTCAGACTTCACCCACCAGAAGCTCACGCTGCGCACATCACCCAATGGGTCGGAAATGGTGGCCGGCGGAAGGAACCTCGAGAACTCCTACCATCTGTCCGAGCTCCCCCCGACCGGCAGCTACTCGCTGATTCTCGAGCCGGAGATCGCCCGCTCGTCCTGGGAGTCGAAGTACTCGTTCCTCGACATGGACGTCCACCTAGAGTTCCAGGGCGACTCGGTTCGTCAACGCTACGACCGCCTGTGGAACTTCTCCGAGATGGTGAAGGAGCCCCACGACTTCGATCTAGGCGTCAATCCGGGACTGCAGCTCCCGAACCCGGAGACCGGCGAGATGGAGCGGGTGCTGGACTACTACGGCCCCGACTACCTCGACATGGCCACCGCACGGTTCCTCGAGCACTACTCGTACGACAATGGCGTGCTGAACGCCTATGTGCCTGGGCCAGCGCTCTCCCGCGGCAGAGCGGGCCAGCTGCCCCAGATGCAAGCTGACGGCGCCGGCTACTTCTACATCGAGAACGTGCCCAACCCAGGGGGTCCCAACAGCAGCCGGGTGTTCGGCACCGGCGGCGTCTGGGACGGCGAGCAGCAGGCAGGCAAGAACATCCACGCCTTGTGGCTCGCTGCGCTGGACGATGTCTGCCGCTCAGAGTCTCCCAAAGAGGTGGTCATCCACAACGCCTACCTGATCCTTCCCACTCGGTTCCAGCAGGCCCTCCAAGAGGCCGTCACGAGCCCAGATTCGTGCCCTGGCGTCAGCAAGTTCGTCGTGATCACCAACTCGCGGGAGAGCACCGACCTGAACGTCATCAACATCTTCAACGAGTCGTACATCAAGCCCATGATCGACCGCGCCCCGGCCGGGCGGCTCGACTACTTCGAGTACACCACCAATGAGCTGACGGCGGCCAACCCCGTGTCCCGGTCGCTTCACACCAAGGTGATGATCTTCGGCGACGACCTCTTCGTCGGCTCAGCCAATGCCGACGGCCGCAGCAAGTTCATGGACGCCAACAACGGGGTCTACATCCAGAATGCACCGCAGCTCGTCAACACCTACAAGCAGTGGATTTCTTCCACCGTGCTGGTCGAGCTGGCCGCTCGCGACCCGCACGGCATCCAGGCCACTGCACACGAGGCGCTGCTCGACGACAACATGGCATTCTTCAAGAATCAGATCCTCGACCGCTGGGTGGGTGACAACCCGGCGCTGCACGGCGCGCTGGGCGTCTGGGCCCGCGAGCTGGCCACGCAGCTCTATCAGGTGAGTGACATCGTACTGCCCGGCGACGGCGACGACGGCGCCAAGATCGACACCATGGTGGGCGTCGAGGATCCATCGGACCTCACCAACCAAGAGGTCATGGAGATGACGGACGAACAACTTCAGCTGCTGTAATCCTCCCCAAACACTGCTGAGCCGGCCGCGCCCGCAGGTCCCCACTGGGATCTGTGGGCGCAGTTGTTTGGGATGCTGTGCATAGTTGCAGGCCGTTGTGCCCATTATTCCTATAATGTGCCGTCATGGCTGAAATTGAAGGGACCACTCGGCGCCCGACCTATCGCTACGTGACAGGCGGCACTTTGCGTTTCGGCGACTCTGGTGCCGTTACGGTCGGCGCCCAGGCGGTTACCGTAGGTCGCGACCCTTCCGCCGATGCCTGCGTCGCCGATCCCTCCGTGAGCGCCCTGCACTGTGACCTGCGGGGCACCTCAGATGGTGTCGTGCTCCGTGACCTGAGCAGCACCAATGGCACGCTGGTCGGACAAGTCGCGGTCCGCGAGGCTTTGCTCGTCGGGCGCTGCAGCATCCGAGTGGGCAACAGCGAGCTCGAGTTCCAACCGGCAGCGCCTGAGATCGTGGACGACGGCGAGCCCATCGACTCGTTCGGCCCCCTGGTGGGCGGCTCATCGCCCATGCGGCAGCTTTACAAGACCTTGACCACCATCGCAGCGACTGATTTGTCGGTCTTGATCACCGGCGAGACAGGGTCTGGGAAAGAGCTCGTCGCCAAGGCCCTGCACGAGGTCAGCCCGCGACGGGACGGACCGTTCACCGTGGTGGACTGCGGAGCACTCCCCAGCGGCCTCGCCGAGTCCATCCTCTTTGGGCACGAGCGAGGTGCCTTCACCGGAGCCACGGAACAAAAGACCGGCGCCTTTGCGCAAGCCCACGGCGGCACGTTGTTCCTCGATGAGCTCGGCGAGCTGCCCGAACTGGTGCAGCCAAAGCTGCTCAGAGCCTTGGCGGATCACTCGGTCAAGCGAGTTGGAGGCTCGCAATACGAGTCGGTGGACGTCCGCGTGG
The DNA here is from genome assembly GCA_030590865.1 of Myxococcales bacterium. Taxonomy (GTDB): domain Bacteria; phylum Myxococcota_A; class Polyangia; order Polyangiales; family Polyangiaceae; genus JAPYTK01. The sequence goes on from JAUVCD010000042.1 coordinate 16,238, forward strand.
TGGCCGCGACTCGGCGCGATCTGAGGCGGGCCGTGAATGCCAAGCGCTTTCGTGACGATCTATTTTTTCGCATCGCTCAGGTGCATGTCGAGCTGGCTCCCCTGCGGGAGCGGGTCGAAGACATTCCTCTGCTGGTCGCAGCCGCTTGCCGCCGCATGGACCGGTCTGACGCTGCGCGGCGCGTCGCAGCCTACATCGAGACGCGCTTCCGCCGTCACGACTGGCCCGGCAACGTGAGGGAGCTGATCAACGTCGCTAGCGTTTTGGCTGCCCTCGGCGATGACGACGTCGAAGATATGTTGCCGGTGGAGCAAGGTCGCATGAACACAGGCAGCACCACATCTGCAGCCGGTTTCGTGCAGGCCAAGAAAGAGTTTGAGGAGGCCTACTTCCGCCGTTTACTCGACACGACAGGTGGCAACATCTCCGAGATCTCACGTCGCTGTGGCCTGGCACGACACCAGGTGCGATCCCATCTCAGAAAGCTGGGGCTGATGCAGTGACATGAGCCCACGATCGACCATAGCTAAGCTCGTCGTCCTGCCGCTGTGCCTCGCACTCGCAACCGATGCGGCGGCGGCAGATTCGCCGACCGAGAGCGCAGCTGATCTCTTCGCCCGTGGGCTGGGGGCGATGAAACGGGAGGAATACGGCAAGGCCTGCTCGCTCTTGGCCGAGAGCGTCCAGATCGACAGTCGCCTCGGCGCACTGTTCACCTTGGCGGAGTGCGAAGCCCGAGCAGGCAAGCTGGCGACGGCGTGGAGGCGCTTCGGTCTTTACCTCGAACGCGCTGAGGCACTTTCGCCGCCGCAACATGAGTCGCAGGCTGCGCGGATACGGGAGGCGAAGCGCAGGCGAGCTGGGCTCGAGCCGGACATCCCGCTCTTGACGATCGAGGTCCCGACCGATCTACCGGCGGGTAGCACCATCAAGCACAACGACCAACGGCTGGAGCGCAGCCGCTGGGGCAAGCCAATCGCAGTGGATCCGGGACAGCACCACGTTGCACTACGGGTCCCCGATGGGCGCGGAGCAGAGACGCGGGTCGAGCTCGATCCAGGGGAACACGAGGTGGTGCGTCTCGCGGTGGACGCTTCGCCGCAACCTGTTGCGCCCCCTCCCCTTTCTCCTTCTCCTCCCCCCACTCCCGCTCCCGCTCCTCCGCCGCCAACCGCTGGCTCCGGCGCGCAGCAGGTGGCCGGCTGGGTGGCCCTTGGGGTGGGCGCCAGCGCCATGGTCGCAACCACCGTGGTCACCATCCTGTTGCTCGACAAGAAGGGCACCATCGACGAAAACTGCGACGGCGCCTTCTGCAATGAGCAGGGCTTCGCCGAGGCCGGCGATGTGCAAACGCTCAGCGTCGTGGGAAGCGTCAGCTTTGGCGTGGGGGTCGCGGGTCTGGTGGCCGGAACCGTGCTGCTCTTGACTGCCCCAGAAGCACCGAGCCCCAAGGACACGGGCTGGCTCACGCTCGAGATTGGAAACCGAGACTCACCTCTGGGGGCGACACTCCGAGCCCGGTGGTGACCGCTCGCAAGCGGCCCAAATCGAAGCCGACCGCGACTGAGCTGCTGGAGTGATTACCTCGCGGCGCGGGCAGGCCTGAGGCCCACCCACGCCGCGGGCTGGTGGGGTACCAATTTGTTGAGCCTCCTAAAAAGCACACTCCGTGCCAGCTCTCCCACCCATTCCACCATCGAAGTTCCCAACCCTTGCGCCGCTTCAGGGGTCCAATCGGTGACACGAGGCAGTGCCACCATGGATCACAAATGCCCACCCAACCACACGTGTAGGCATGAGCTCTGACTCGTAATTGCAGGACTATCCGCTGGGCTGGGCGCCAGCCAGAAGCTTCGGTTTGGTCCGCATCTTGCGACGGCAAGGTGAGCAGGCCGATGGAGCCTCAGAAGGTGCAGTGTCATGGCGAGCTCGAAACAGACTGGCAAGCTCTTGGCGAGCAGCGAGGCGCCGACGCGAACAGGACGGGTGAACGCCCGCGCGCTCGACCGCTTGGACATTGGTGCATCTTCCGAGGAGTCCAGGACGTTGCCACGAGCCTATGGGGTGCCACCGACCCATCACGTCATCGCGCGTCCGACCCTCGTCATCGACCGGCACACCGAGGCTGACCTCGAGATCCTGGGCGAGCTCGGCAAAGGCGGCATGGCGTCTGTCCACCTGGCCACGCAGCGCTCGCTCAGGCGGCAAGTCGCCGTCAAACATGCCACCGCCGGCCCCACCGAGATGTTGCTGCAAGAGGCGATCACCATGGGGCAGCTCGAGCACCCCAACATAGTACCGGTTCACCTGCTGGGAGCGGACCGGCGCGGCAAGCCGGCCATCGTGATGCGACGGGTCGAAGGGGTGGCCTGGTGCGCGCTCATCGACGATCCCTGCCATCCCGCTTGGCACGATTTTCCCTCCCTGCGGGACGACGCCATTCTGTGCCACCTCGAGATCTTGCTCGAGGTCTGCAAGGCCCTGTCCTACGCCCACTCCCGCGGCATCGTCCACCGAGACGTCAAACCGGGCAACGTGATGGTGGGCCGCTTCGGTGAAGTCTATTTGCTCGACTGGGGCGTGGCGACAACGCTGGGAGCCCCCAGCTGCGCCGGCCCGCAAAGCCTCGATACGCTGCCGCTGGGCACGCCAGCCTATATGGCTCCGGAAATGATCGCCAACGATGGCGTGGTCGACCAGCGAACTGATGTGTATCAGCTGGGCGCCACCTTGCATCGCGTCCTAACCGGTGAGCCGCGCCACCGGGGACGTGACGTTGTCCGGCTCCTGGCATCCATCGCGGCATCGACACCTTGCCGCTACGGTCTGGAGGTCCCTAGTGACCTGGCGCACATCTGCAATCGCGCAATGAGTCGCGACCCCAGCGACAGATTCGCGGACGTGCCGCGCTTCAGTGAAGCCCTCACCCGCTACATTCGGCACCGAACCACCCGGCAGCTCACCGTGGAAGCAGAGAACCGCGTCGCAGTGCTCGGGCGATTGACCGAGGACACCTCACCGATAGATGCAGATCTCTGCACCATCCACCGGGCATTTACGGAGGCCCATTTTGCCTTCACCCACGCCTTAGCAGAGTGCGCGAGCGACTCCCGTGCACTCACGGGCTTGGCTCGTTGCTTCGACCTGATGATTCGCTTCGAGCTGCGCCGTGGAAACCTCGACGCTGCCGAAGGTCTCCTTGCGCAGCTCGATGCACCTCGCACCGACCTGGCGGTGCGCCTCGCTCAGCTGCGGCATCAGGAGGCACAGGATCAGGCTCAGCGGCGCGAGTTGCGAGAGCTCGCCTGCAGTCTCGACCTGGCCGTCGCGCGGCGCCAGCAACAGTGGTTCTTCATCGGATTGGCCACCGTAACGCTGGGCATTCGACTGCTGTTCGTCTCCTTTGCCGGCTGGAAACCCCTGTTGCCCTTGTCTCCCTTTGGGCTGACCATCGCATCGGCGATGGTCGGAATCGTACTGCTCGTCACCGTGCCACTCGGCCGGCGCAGATTGCTGAGCAACACGATCAACCGGCGAGTCGTTGCGCTGGTCGCCTTGGCCACTGCGGGAGTGCTGATCAACCGAGTCCTGGCGACCCTTCAGGAGCGCCAAGTGGCCGACGTCGTGGCCGCGGACATGCTCATTTGCACGCTGGTAGCGGCCACCGCCGCCATCTGCGTACATCGGGCTTTCGCCGTCATGGTGATCCCGCTGCTCGCGGCCTTCGTAGCGACTTTCGCCTGGCCGCAGCAGTCGCTTCTGATCCTGGCGTTCGGCCTCGGTCTGGGTATTGGCAGCGGAGCCTTGCTGTGGCTGGGCAACCCACGCTGCCCGTCGAGCCCGCCATGGAGTCTCGAAGGTGACGGCAGCACGAAGCGCCGAGCTGCAGTCCCCGCCCTCCCGCGGAGCTAGACCAAGCAACTGACACCAGATGGGTCCAGCCTGGTGGTGACGGCGATCCGCCTTCACGGCGCGCAATGCAACACCGTGGGAGCTCGCGAGTACTGCAAAGCCGCGATCCAGAGCGTGCCCGAGACATCGGCACTGGGCCACCAACAGGTGGCACACTGTGTGCACATGTAGCCTTCCAACACACCCAAGAGCCCCTGGAAGGACGGAACGATGAACCGATCACGCAACCAATCCAGCACCCCCAAGGCAGCCCGCGCTGCAGCGCTGGCGGTGTGCTTCAGCGTCGCAGCAGGAGCCTGTGGTGGGGCCAGCGACCCCATCGGGTCGGCGGAGCAACAAGACACGGAGACCGACTTCGCCAGGGAAGCCATGCTCGAGGTCCCGCCCGAGCTGTCGCCATCGCGGAGCGCAACGGAGTTCGACTTCTGCACCGATGTTCCACCAGGCAAGATGGATCTGAATCAGGCGGCGTGGCTGTCGTTCTTCGCGGCCAACGAGTACGCCCACTATGGCTACATCGGCCCGCTGCTGAAGGACTACGGGTTCGACGATCCCGATGGTGCCACCCTCGACTGGCGGCAATGTGCCATCGACCGAGCTTCGGTGAAGGACGTTCAGAGTGAGCAGGAGGCCACCTTCAGGGCGATGATCGATCAAGGAATCCTGCGGGACCATCTCTTGACCGAATACATCGAAACCGATGAATGGGGCTCCTGCGCCCAGCGCTGGTTCGACGAATATGATGGCCTGACCCTGCCAGCAAATGCCTTCAAGACCTGGCTGGTCAACAACCCCAAGCCGTACAACTACGTGGAGTTCGTGTCCGGCGAACAGTTCACCGCCCATGGACAGGTCTACCAAGCCGGGAGCACTCAGGTCGTCGTCGCTCGCCATCCAGCCAAGAACATCATCATCGCGGCATTCCGCGGCACCGAGTTCGAATGGAACGATCTCGCGGTCGACGCGGGGCTCATCAAGGTGAGCTTGGACACACCCGACATGGCCGAGGCTGGCTGGGGCCCTGGCTGGGGCAAAGTGCATCACGGCTTCTTCGATGCCTATCGGGCCGTGGACCTCGAAGCTCAACAGCTCGGCGACGCCCTCTTAGAAGAAGGTGCACAACCTGAGGTCTACCTGACAGGCCACAGCCTCGGCGCAGCGCTCGCCACCATCCTGGCCTCCCGCATCCTCGAGAAGATCGAACGGCAAGTGGCTGCAGGCGAGACGCCTTTCGCCCTCCGCGGCGTTTACACTTACGGCTCGCCGCGGGTCGGCAACGAACAATTCGTCACCAGGTTCAACGAGCTCGCGGAGAAGCACGGCGTGACGGTGGCGCGTTTCCGAAACGGGGACGATCTGGTCACCAACGTGCCCAAGTTCTTCTACGACCACGTCGGAACGATGTTCCACGTGGTGGAAGACTTGCCGGGAACGGTTGAGGCGGACAGCGCCCTGTGGCTCTACGCCAGCTACGACGACGAGCCCTATTGGGCGACGAAGATTGGTGACCACCCCAGTGGCGGCCTTCATCGGAGCTACTCTGGGACCACCGGTGACCCGGTCTGGACGCCGGCGAAGTCGGGGTACTATCGACGGATCGATGAGCTCTACGTTCGGTCCCGCGTCGAAGCAGAGGCTTCTATCGGGAGCTTCTACCATTGCGCTGACTAGGCACGGTTTCTTTGAAGCCCGCGAGGCGTGAGGCGGCGATCACTCTCAGTGGTCGCCGCGCTTCTGCGAGCTAGCACGCCACAAATTTCGCGTCGTGCTACGCTGCTCACGATGACGAAGCCGTCGCGGCTGACGCAGGTCGAACGCTACGAGCTGCACGACGTGATCGGAAGCGGCGGCATGGCGACGGTGCACATCGGCAAGCGTCGTGGGGACGTCGGCTTTTCCCGAATCGTCGCGATCAAGCGAATCCACCCTCACTTGGCGGCAGACCTAGGCTTCGTCGAGATGTTTATCGACGAGGCCCGGCTCGCCTCGCGAATTCACCACCCCAACGTAGTGCCGGTGGTTGATGCGGTGGCCCACGACGACGAGCTGCTGATGGTGATGGAATACGTCGCCGGGTTGTCCCTCGCGAAGGTGCTCAAGATCCTACGGGCCGAAGAGCAGACCATGCCCTTGCCCATAACTCTGCGCATCATGGCCGACGCGATCGAAGGCGCTCACGCCGCCCATCAGGCCGCAGACGTGAGCGGAGAGCCGCTCGAGCTGGTCCATCGGGACATCTCGCCGAACAACCTCATCATCGGCAGCGACGGAGTGACCCGGGTGCTCGACTTCGGGATCGCCAAGGCCATCGGGCGGGTCCACCAAACCAGGACCGGCGTCGTGAAAGGCAACGTCGGATACATCGCGCCGGAGCAGGCCGTAGGCGATACCGTCGACTGCAGAACCGATATCTACGCGCTGGCGCTGACGTTCTGGGAGATTCTCGTCGGACGGCCCGCCTTCGATGGTGATACGGACGCAGAGCGCATTCACCGGGCAATGACGGAAACGCTCCCATCTCCGTCCCAAGTCGAGTCGGAGGTGCCCGCCGGTCTCGGCAAGCTCGTCATGGTGGCGCTCGAGCGGGATCGAGAGAAGCGCTACGGCAGCGCCCTCGAGATGCTCGAAGCACTCGACGCCCTGTCCTTGCCGATAGCATCCAAACGGGAGGTGGCGGCTTGGTTTCAAGACATTGGCGCCGAGCAACTCGAGCAGCGGGCGCGCCAGGTGGCTCGCGTGGAGCTGGCCGAACCAGTACCCGAGCCCAGCTCACCAGCGTCCAACTCGCCCGCGTCAAAGCCGCCACCAACGGACACCGCGCCGGCGATCGAGGCGGACACCTTGGCCAGCATGGCCGAGCTGGCCCCCGCCCCGTCCCGCCGGCTCCTCCTCACCGCCGGTGTTCTGCTCTCCCTTGGGCTCGGCGCCGGCGCCGGTTGGTATTTCATCACCAACCAGACCCATCAGGATTTGACGAGCGAGACGTCCGTTTCGGCCGAGCGCGTCGACGGAGGGTGGGAAACGCAAGCTCGGTCCCCGGTGGCTCTCCCGTCCAAATCTGCAGTCCTCACCGCGAATGCAGCGCCCAGCACCAGCGCCTCGGGGACGTCGGTGGCCGCCGCTCCGCCCACCACGGCCAGCTCGGCAGCTCCGCCCCGCTGGGTGGCGCCGCCACCGGCGAGCAAGCCGAACGCATCCCGCCCGGCACCTGACTCGTTGCTCGGTCAAGATTGACCGTCCCGGCCAAGCACTGCGGCCTATTGTTCTGCGTCGCAGCTGTCGTTCCGAGGGTCCGCATCCACAGGACAAAGACCCGAGTTGGGCTCGCTTGCTGGGAACACTAGCCCGAGTTGAGCAGGCTCAGCCTCGAAGCCCATTCCAAAAGAGGTCGCATCGCAGATCGCGGTCGGCGTCTGGACCCCACCGGTGATGTCGCGGTACCGGCACACCAGATCTTTGAACAGCTCGTATACAGACCCTCCGACGCAGAGCTGTTCGCCGCTGGTCTTCACCGAGCCGAGGAATGCGAACATGTCGCTTTCCGTCCAGCGCCCGACGAACAAGCCCTCGTGGAGAAACCACTCGCTGCCCTGATTCTCGATCCGCGCGGTGAGGAACCCTCCCACCAGGATCAGCGTGGTGTTCTCTTCAGGCACCTTGCCTGCAAAGGCAAGACCGGCCACGGGCAGGCTGGCAACGACCACGCCATCGCTCACGTAGCCATTCACATCGACGTAGCGGGGATCGTCGATGTCCGAACCGGGAACGTCCTCACAGCTGGCGCCGCCAGCGCCACCCTCACCGCCGAGCCCACCCGCTCCGCCTCCTCCTCCGGCGCCGCCGCCTCCTCCTCCGCCGCCGGTTCCTGACCCGCTGCCGGCCAAGGCAAAGGAGGGGACCGGCCAGTGGTCGTTGCCGTCCCATTGCGGCACCGCTCCATCGGGCATGCACGGATCCCTGCCGAGGCCCGAGCTCGGATAGATGGCGACCACCACTTGCGTGTCGTTGGGCTGACCGTTGTAGTCGCTGACTCGAATGAGGAGACTCCAATCTCCCTGGGCGATGCCAGCGTTCTGAGTTGGCGTGGAGTACGTCGGGTAGATGTTCCGCAACACCGCAAAGGCCCGGGCCACACCGTTGTCACGACCACCGGGTCCGTCGCATTCGAGATCGTCGGTCGATGGTGGGGCAATGCAGGTCGGCGGGTCACCGTGGCACGTGCAGGCTTGGTCCAGATCGTAGCCGATCAGTGGTCCCTCGGTGAGATCCTGCTCGCCAAAGTCGACCGTGCGCACCGCCGCCACGAAGTCAACGGTATCGCTTCCAGGATCCGAAGCGGCAGGCGGGTCTGGCCACGTCGCTA
>JAUVCD010000458.1 GCA_030590865.1 Myxococcales bacterium
GCAGCGGCGGCGCCACCTGCCGTGGCCGGGCCTGCGCTGTCGAGCTCAAAATCGCTGGTCAGCGCTCCGCCATCGAGTCCGTCGTCGCTCGGCTCTCGAGCGCCTGCTGACGCGGGCGCCTGGCGACTCGCGGGTGCGGCACTCGATGCCGGCCGGGGACCAGGGGCGGATTTCGGTGATGCCGCCCCCGCCGGTGGTGGGATTGAGCCCAGATCAAATCCGGCGGCTGGCGCCTTCTTGCGACGGGATGGGTGCTGGTCCGGGCTGCGCATACAGCTCGGACAGGGAGCGTCGTCCCGCTGGACGACCGCCCCACACCAGGGACACGGGGTTTTTGCAGTGCTCAATGACGTCGTTCCGTGGGCAAGCATTGTAGTCGAGCAGGGCCGGCTGCGGTAAGAGGAAGCATGCGACTTCATCGCGGAGCCCTGCCGGACCTCAGCCGCAAGATCGCCACGGCCTTGATCGACGCTGGCGACATCGAGGTCACCACTCGCCGTGAGGTGGAACAGGACCTCGAGTCGGTCCTGTCCACCTACGTCAGCCAGGTCGACCAGGTCGTCGAGCGGGCCCGCGACTTGGCGCACCAGCGAGGGCTCTCGCCTGGGGAGTTTGGGCGCATCAAGAGCCTTGCGGCCGAGCAGGCAGGCGTCAAAGTCGGCGACGATGCTCTCGACTACGTGCTGGAGCAGCTGATCGCGATGCTGATGCATTCGTCTAACGTGGAAGACGTCTTTGTCGACGACCTCGCCCTGAAACGCCGCATGCGCACCTTCCTTCGGAGTACCGAAGAGGTGGATCAGAAGCTCGAGGCCGAGGTTCGCAGCCAGCTCAAGCACGTTCAGGAAGGCTCGCGGACCTGGGAGATCGAATATGCCCGCATGAAGGCGGACATCAAACGCCGCCGGGGCATGTAGCCAGATGAGCCTCCCGAGCGACTCGCTCAGCGATGAGTTCTTGATGCTGATCGTCTCGTCCCCTTCAGGGGCCGGGAAGACGACGCTGTGCAACCGCCTGCGGGCCGACTTTGCCGACCTCCGCTTCAGCGTCTCTCACACCACCCGGCGGCCACGAACCGGTGAGGTCGACGGTCGGGAGTACCACTTCGTCGACGAGCCAGCGTTCCGACAAATGGCAGCCGACCAGGCGTTCGCCGAATGGGCCGAGGTCCATGGCCACTACTACGGCACCAGCTTCGGAGAGATCGGTCGGGCCCGCGAGGAGGGCAGCGGTGTTATTTTCGACATCGACTTCCAAGGAGCCAGGCAAATCCGTGCCCGGGTCCCGGCGGCGGTCAGCGTCTTCATCCTGCCCCCATCGCTGACCGAGCTCGAGCGCCGGCTGCGCGGTCGAGGCACCGAGGACGAGCCCACGACTCTGCGACGTTTGGCCAACGCCAAACGGGAGATCGCCCACTATGGTCTCTTTGACTATGTCGTCGTGAACGACGATCTCGACCAGGCCTACTTGCGCCTCAAGTCGATCGCTATCGGTGAGCGCTGCAGACGTCAGCGGCACGCCCCGAGGTGCGAGCACTTGCTTGCCATGACACACCAAGACGACCCACCGTCAGGCGGAGAGACAGGAAAATGAAGAGCGTTCTGGGAGTCATCGGCGGCAGCGGCATGTATGAGATCACCGGGCTCGAGGAGCTCGAGAGGATCGCCGTCGAGACACCCTACGGCCCGCCTAGCGACGAGCTGATCCGCTCACGAGTCGCTGGCACGGACCACGAGCTACTGTTTCTCCCGCGACACGGGGTCGGCCATCGCATCCCGCCCCACGGGATCAACTACCGAGCCAACATCTGCGCGCTGAAAGTGGCTGGCGCCACCCACGTGCTGTCGATCAGCGCCACCGGCTCGATGCGGGAAGCCATCAAGCCTGGTGATCTGGTGGTCGTCGATCAGTTCATTGATCTGACCAAGCGACGGATCGGAACCTTCTTCGGGCCAGGCGCCACCGCTCACGTGGCCTTCGCCGAGCCCATCTGTCCGGTGATGGCCGAGGCGCTGCTCCAGTCCGCCGAGCAGGTGGTAGGTGCCCTGCCGGCCGGCAAGCGCCCTGGGGTGCACAAGGGCGGTACCTACGTCTGTATCGAGGGCCCCCAGTTCTCGACCCGTGCTGAGAGCCAGCTGTATCGCAGCTGGAACGTCGACCTCATCGGGATGACCAACATGCCGGAGGCCAAGCTAGCCCGAGAGGCTGAGCTCCCTTACGCGACCCTGGCCTTGGCCACCGACTACGACTGCTGGCACGAATCGGAGGAGGCGGTCGACGTCGCGGCGGTCATCGCCCGGCTCGGCACCATGGTCGATGAGGCCAAGGCCGTCATCAGGGACCTGGCGGCCAACCTGCCCGACCCCAAGAAGAGCCCGGCCTTTGGTGCCCTGAAGGGTGCCGTGATGACAGCGCCCGGTCGGATGCTCCCCGAGGCGCGGGATCGGTTGGGCTGGCTGCTGCCGAGCGATCGCTGATCTGAGCAGCACCCAGCCAATCGGACGGGCTCGCGCGCGGGGTCGTGCCCGGGGCGGAAGCGGGCTCGTGGCGGCGGGTGTCAGTCCTCGCCAGCGCGCAACCGGCGCCGCAGGCGCTCAGCCCACTTGCGTGCTGCGGCGTGGGACACGCCGAGCTGGTCGGCCACTTCGCGATGGTTCATGCCCGTCAAGGCCAGGCTGACGGCGCCACGGTAGGGCTCGTCGAGCCTGGCGATGAATCGCTCGACGTCGATCTGTTCTTCGACGTCGTCCGGTGGCCGCGAAGCAATCGCGGCCAAGGCGTCTGGTTCCAGCAACTGCGCCCGGCCCACCCGCGCTTCCACCCGCAGCTCTGAGCGCCGCTGGTTTCGCAGCGCCACGTTCAAGAAGCCCTCGCCCCGATCGACCACTCGATCGAGCTGATTGCGATCCGCCAGGGTTAGCCACAGAGCCCCCAGCTGCTCAATTTCATCGTGCCGGCGCGCCTGTGCGGCCCGAGCCAGTCGCCGCTCGATCAATTGGCTCAGGCGGGTGCCCGAAGGACTGTCGGGCCTGGTGACGACGGCTTCGACGGGAGCCGGGAGCAGCCGTTGACCGTCCAGTCGGTGAGGAGCCAGTCGTTGCGGAGCCAGGTGTTGAGTGGCCCGTTGTGGGGGCGCCAACTCATCGGCAAGGCTCGGCGTGGTCACCGAAAGGGAGGCAGCGCCAACCAGGGCTGCCAAGGTCGGCCGAAAGGACTTACTCATACTGCTAGGACGCTCAGATGTCGGGAGACTGTGACAGGCGGGTCCGGCGCTGGTCACAAGCTGTGTCCGACCATGCCGTCACGCAAGGCCCCCAGGGCACCGGTCGAGAGAATCTGTGTCTCGAGGAGCCGCCTGGCAAGGCCCCAGCGCACAACTGGAGAGGCGCTCAGCTGAGGCCACTACGGCGCCGGGCCACCCAGTGTCCACCGAGACAGACCGCCGCGGTGAGCGTCCAGCCCCAGGCCGGCATCACCGGGCGCACGCGCCGCTGGGCGACCACCCGAGCCGCCTTGGGCAGTGGCAAGTCGGCAATCTCCGCCAGCCCCACCGCCTCGCCACCGGTCGCCTGAGCGATGGCGGACAGCCGGGCGGCGTCAGGACGCGGGTCGGCCCATTCGTCACCGCCCACCTCACAAGCAAAATCGTACCGGCTCGGCGCGGACCGCCCTTGCCGGCGGAGCCTCACGGTCGCCGTATGGCCACCAGCGCTCAGCTTTCCGAGGGGCACGGATACTGAGCCCCTGCCCCCCTCCAGCGTCGTATTGACGGTGCGTACCTCGTCGCCGCTGCCCATCCGCGAGATCACCACCTCCGCTTGCGTCCCGTCCTCCACGAAAGGAGCCCGCAACTCGAGGGTCGTCTCCACCCCGGCGATGCAGCCTGTGGGAAGCCGCGCCTTGACCGGCTCGAATCTGGGATCGCGCATCAGCCAACCGAGCAGCCCGTCCCAAAATGCGCCGTGCCCTCGCCCGGCGGCACTCGCCGCAAAGGTGCTGAACGCCAGCTTGTGGGACCCGTCCACGGCCAGGGCGATGCTGCGGCCACTGCCGTACTCGCCCAAGGCGAGCACTGGCATCGGCTCGCCGCTGCGGGTCGTTCGCGATGGGTGCTCCCAGAGCACCGTGGCGCCTTCACGAGCGCTGCCTACCACATTCGCTCCTGGCATCGTGGGCAGGGTGCTGCCCAGCAGTCCGGCCAACGGCTCGAGGACCGGCGCATGCTTACCGGCCCGGGTCACCCGAGGGGTGAAGCGTGCCAAGTCGACCGCCCCTTTCCCGCCGATGCCGTCCAGAGCGACAGGGAGCACCGAGGCCAGTGGCGTGCGGGCGTAATTGCCCGACACGAAGGCGTTCGGCCCGCCCACCATGATCAAGCCGCCGCCTTGCTCGACGTAGCGGGCCAGTTTGCTCAGGTGCTTGCTGAGCCCGTAGGGGCGAGCGTCGAAATCCTGCAAAATCACGGCATCGAAGCTCGGCAAGTGCACCGAGAACAGCTCATCAACGGGAAAGGGGATCAGAGCCAGCTCGTCTGGTGATGCCCCCACGGCACTGCGGTGGGTGCGCAGGATGAAGAACGCCACCACGTCGACCGAAGCGTCGGCCTTGAGCCAGGTGCGCAGGGCCCGCACGTCATAGGTCGGTCGCCCGGCGATGTGGAGCAGGCGCACCCGGTCGCGAGCCACATCCACAGTGAGAAAGCGGCGGTCGTTATCGCCGATCGTGTCACCGTCAGGCGACTCAATCGCCACTTGTAGAATCCGCTTGCCCGCCCGGTCTAGCACCACGTCTAGATCGACGGTCGCCCGACCGCTGCTGACCTGTGCCACACCGCTGGCGCGCTCGACCGATGGCGCCTCGTGATGCAACTCTCGGGCGGCGACGGGAATGTCATCGCAGCTGAGCCCCCCGGTGCAGGCGATCTCGACCGTCAGGGCGACCGGCTGGTGGGCCACCACCGCAGCTGCCATCCGCAGCGAAACGATGGCGGCGTCCGCTGGATCATTGTTGGCAAGTTTGACCGTGTGGATGGGACCTTGCAGGTCGCCCAGGGCGTGTCGCAGCTGTGCGTCAGTGCGCAGCGCTCCCGGGCGGTCGAGACGACCATCGCTGACCACCACTAGCGCCTGGGGCTGCTCGTCCGTACCTGTCGCGATGGCCTCGAGAGCCGCCGACAGGTCCGAGCTCAACTGGGGTTTCGCGGTGAACTCGCCGTCATGCGCCCCCTCCCCCGTGGGCTCGTAGGCCACCGGGGGGCCCGAGCCAAACAACAAGGTGCGGGTGCGCATGCCAGCGAAACGAGCGCCTAGCGCGGTGAGTGTCTCACCGACGACGTCCCGCCGCGTGTCCCCGCTGTGGTCGCCTGGCAGATCGATGGACCGTGAGGCATCGACTAGGAACACGACCCGAGCGCCTATCGTTGCCCCCCGCTCCTCGATCCGTACCGGCCTGAGCACCGCCATCAGCAACGCCGCTAAGGCCACCACCCCCGACAGGGCCACGGCCGGAGCCCCGCCACGGGCCCGGCCGTTGCGCTTCAGCTCGATCACCAAGAGCAAGAGGCTCGCGACCGCCAAGATGCCAGCGAGCAGCAACCAGTGGCGTGCTAGGTCGCCAGAGAGCGCCCAGCTCTCGATCACGGCTTCCCCGTCGCGCGCCTGCGCATCAAGAACGGGGCGTGCACCTGATCGTCCTTGTAGTTTGAGCACAAGACGTACATTGCGATGTTGACGGCCAAGCGAATCGCACGCTCTCGCTGCGGCTCCCCGCCAGGCACCACGTCGAATGAGTGAACGGCACCAGCGCTGCGGGCCAGGGCGCCGAGCAAGTCGTTGGGCGACAGAATGACCTGCACGGCTCCGCCACGAACGATGGCGCGCAGCTTCTTGGACTTCTGCACTCGCCCCGTAGCCTCGGTCAACAGGTAGAACGACCGGAACAGTACATTCTCCTCGCCGATCGGGATGGGGGACCCTTCGGGCAAGACGCGCGCCAACTGGCGCACCGCGCCAGCCAGGAACTTCGCCTTGTGCGGATCGAGCTCATCGACGAGGAGCACGCCACCTAGGGCGATGAAGCGTCGGAGACCGGCCAACTCACTGCGAGTCAAGGCGGCCGGCGCCTTGGTGCCCGCCCACACGGCGAAAGGCTCGGCCAAGAGCGCCGGCCCGTCCGCCCGGACCAGCGTCGGGCTCAGCCGGGCCGGCGCGCTCGTCCGCCGAACGACTTCTTGGGCCCAGCGCCCTGGCGCGCCCTTGCGCTTGCCCTTCCACTTGGCCGTGCCGGTGATGAGCATCCGCGGATTGAACGAGCCTTCTTCCCCAAAGGCCCAGCTCGTGCGGCCCACGGCGCAAAGCGTGCTCGCCGCCAACCCCACGGTAAGCAGTGACCGTCGCGTGATGCTCTGCTCAGCTCGTCGCTGCGCCACTTCCTCGAGCTTCCTCGTCGTCTAGAGCGGGCTGAGGGGCCGGTGACGGCGGTCGGTCGGCCCCGATAGCCTCCGGCCGAGCCGGCCTACCTCTGCTCAGTTGAAGTCGTCCACGTGCCACACCCCGTCCTCTCGGCGCAGCTTCACTTGATGGCCCCCAGGAACGATGACGGTCGCGGCGTCACCCACCACGTCGATCTGCAATGAGTCGGGCTCACTGAGTCCTTCGACCAGCGTTCGGAGATCCTGCTCCAGCGCTGCACGGGTGCGTGGCGACAGCACTCTCAGTAGCCCTGCGTAGCTGCGCCGGGCCAGCACGCCCCTGAGCTGCGAGAGCGCCTGTGCTGGGGTCTTTGCTGCCGCCGGCAGGGCATCGGCCGCCGTCACCTTGAATTGCCCGCTGTCGAGATCGAGACTCACCACCTCGCCATCGTCGTAGCGGACATCGGCCCGGGCTGAGAGCACCCGCTGTTTTGACGCGATCTGGGTTGCGTGCTGGCGCAGCTCTTCACGTTGTTCGGTAAGCACCCGCGCAATGTCATCTCGCGACGTCGCGCGGCGGCTCTCGCTGCTCATCATCTGGTAGATTGCGTCGGCGTTTCCCTGCTGGACGGCAGCCGCATAGGCATCGACCACCGGGTCAGGCTCGGGCATCGCCACTTGGCGGGTACAACCGCCGAGCCCGGTCGGGGCCAATGCGCAACAAGTTGCGAACGCGAGCAGCGGCAAACCACGGGATCTCATGCTAGTTCCCAGCACCGTCTGGTGTAGCGCTGAGGCGGCGTTGTGACCAGTCCGCATTTATCAGCCTGAGGACCATCGGCATCGCTTGCGGCATCAGGGGCTGGACAGCCCCCGGGCGCTGTGTATTACGCTTCCAACGATGACCACACTGACGACAGGATCCAGAGCTGCGGGTTGGACGTCCTGGGCGGGGCTGGGACGAGGCGTTCTGTTTCTGGCCGCCCTGGTATGCCTGGCGCTGACCACGGCCTGTGGCCCCGCGCAGACCCGACCCGAGACCGCTCTCAAACCGCTGGAGGAACGGCGCGCCCGAGGCATCATCGAGCAAGCGGTGCTGGACAACGGCTACCGACCGCTCAAAGGCCGGGTCGTCAAGTTGGCCGACGGGACCGACATGACCGAGGACATGGCGCTGGAGGGCGAGGTCTACGGCATTGCCTATATCTCTGCCCGAGAGGCCGAAATGCTCGGCAAGTCGCTGCCGAAACGCAACCCGGAGAGCGAACAGCTCCGCTTGGTGCGCGGCACCGGCGGCGCCATCATCCTCTTGCTGTGGGAAGATGATTATCGCTACGACGCTGGGGAGGAACACACCACCACTGCCGTGGCTGCGGAAGGCAAGCTCTCCCGGGACGTGGCAGACTTCCTTCTTCACGTCGTCAAGCAGC
>JAUVCD010000912.1 GCA_030590865.1 Myxococcales bacterium
GTAGACGTAGGCCAACCCGACCAGCAACAGGGCACAACCGACGAGCCAGACGGCTCGATAGGCCCGCCGGCTCATACCGTCACCCGCCGGTGGTAGCTCAGCCATTCGAGGGCCGTGACGAGCAAGACGGCCACCAAGAAATAGACCCACAGCTCCCGCCGCACCCCAATTTCGAAGCCGCTCACCTCAGCGGCTTTCTTCTCCCCCACCGAAAGCTCGGCGACCGGCGCGATGGCGCTCTCCACCGGGTCGGACAGATTGGCGGCAAACATCGACCGCTCGCCCTCTGGGTCGTCACCGACGACGAGAGAGTAGAAGCCGGCATGCTGGCCCAGAAAGATGGCGCGGCCGTCCTTGATCGGCACCACTTGGGTGCCTCCGTCCGGCAACTCGAGGGTGGCCTTGCTGGCCCCCGATGGTGCCGGAATGCTCCACACGTCGCCGGTCCGGAACGACGACATGTAGCTGGTATCCTCCTCGAGGAAGTCGTTGATGATGTTGAGCAACAGCATCGGCCACGAGATCCGCAACGGCAAATCGCTCTCTCGAATGTCGAAGCCAAGGGCCACGAACTTGACGCCCTTACGGCGACCGGCGAGCAGCAAGGTCCCCTTGAAGCTCTTGCCAACGGCCTTGTCCCCCTTCTCCCCTTGCAGCGCCCACCCTTTGCGGATGTTCACGTCACCGAGTGAGACGTTGCGCATCAGAGGGTGCTTGGTGTCGATCTCGTCGAACCCAAGGGTGTAGCGCTTGTCCGTCTTCAGCTCTTTGCCGAGCTTGAAGGGTGCGTGTTCATCATCCGTTGGGTTCAAGTAGAGCAGATGACCACTCTGAGGCTTCACTGGCGGGGTGATGCCATCGAAAATGGTGACATCGAAGCCCCCCTCGCCTGGATAGGCGTCAGGCGAGACAGTCACGACCTCGAGGTACTCGTCCAGCAGGAGCGCCGCCTCCAGATACATGTTGCCCTTCGTGACGACCTGCACGCGCGCACGGCGTCGTTCGGGAAGCAAAGCGAAGGCGTGGTCGTCGACGGGCAACAGGTCCTGGGCGTTGCCCTGCAGCTTGACCCGCGCTTCCAGCGTCTGGTTGGCTCCCGATAGGCTCGGGTAGAAACGGGAGAGACTCTCGGCCCCGCCCAGCCGGATGGTGACGATGTCGCTGAGCGCACCGTCGCCATAGAGCTCGATGTCCACGTCCGCGACCTCATCGCTCGTGTTCGTCACCTCGAGCAGCACTTCGTAGCGGGCCTTGTCCAGCGGATAGCGGCGCACTGAGAACCCAGTGATGGCGACGTTCCGATTACCCTCGCCCACCGGCACGTGGGACAGCTTGATGTCCCCCAGGTCCACGGCACCAGCGCCATCGACAGGCTCGCCCAGGGCACCGTCGGACACGACCACGATTTCGGGACTCGACAGGCCCTGCAAGGAATCGACAGCGAACCGCAGGCCGCGAGCAAATTGGGCGCGCACGTCCACCGCCTCCACGCGGTCGATAGCGCTCTCGAGCTCCGAGATCTCGCCGCTCATGGTCGACAGGGGAGTCACCGCTGCATCGAGCTGAGCCACGAGCATGCGATCGCTAGCCGCCAGACCCCGGATGACCTCACGAATCTTCTCTTTCCCCACGTCGAGCCGGGTCCTGGCGCGACGCGCCTCTTCCGGTATCGACTCATCCACCTCGGGCTGCTCGACATCGATGGCTTTCATGCTGGCGCTGGCATCGATCAGCACCACCACGTGGCGGCCTTCGCCCTTGCTCACCGCCGGCCGCGGATCACCAAGAGCCAGGAGCATCAGCGCCAACAGGGCAAGCTGCACCAAGAGCGAGAAGAGTCGCTTGAGCTGGGAAAACAGCGTGGTGGCTTCCTTGTCCCGCAGGATCCGCTGCCACAGCGGCGCGAAGGGCACCGCGATCGGGCGCCGCTTCAGCTTTAGGATGTAGAACACCACGACCAGCGCAGCGAGGGCTGCGCCTGCTTGAAGCAGGATGGTGGTACTGAGCCCGGTGAAGTGCATGGCCTGTTTCGGCGTCCGCCGCTGTTGGCTACCTCAGGAAGCCTCCCTTTCTGAAGACCCGCAAAATCAGCTCGTCGAAGGGAACGTTCAGATCGGCGCGGAAGTAGCTCACCTGCCGAGACACACAGAATCGCTCCACTCGCTTGAGGTAGGCACCGTAGGCCTCGCCGTAGCGTTGAAGCACCCGTTTGGTCACCGTGACCTCGCGCTCCTCGCCGGTCTCGCAGTCGCAGATCACCAAGTCACCCTTCAGTGTCGGCGCCCCATCGACCGGATCGGTCACGTGCAACACGAAGGGCTCAAACTTGTTGTAGCGGAGGACGTTGATCCCTTTCTCGAAGCCAGCGGGATCGTACAAATCGCTCAGCAAGACAGCCAGGCCGCGACGCTTGTGCTGGGCCACGAAAGTCCGCATAGCGGTGCCCAAATCGGTGGTGCCGTCTGGGTCCACACGATTGAGAAACTGGAACACTCGGAAGATGCGTTTCTTGCTGCGCGTCGGCTCCATGCGGCCGCTGATCTCGTCGTTGGCGGTCACGATCGCCACC
Organism: Myxococcales bacterium; assembly: GCA_030590865.1. Lineage (GTDB taxonomy): Bacteria > Myxococcota_A > Polyangia > Polyangiales > Polyangiaceae > JAPYTK01. The sequence continues at coordinate 2,570 of JAUVCD010000912.1, forward strand.
CGGTCGAGGTTCGCCAGACCCACATAGGCCAAGGCGGCACAGAGCATCTTGGCGTACTTCAGCTTCTGCCCATCGCCGAAGCCCATGGACCAAGAGTTATCTACGATGAGATAGATGGACAGATCCTCTTCCTCTTCGAAGAGCCTGACCAAGAGCCGATCGAAGCGAGCGTAGGCCCGCCAGTCCAGATAGCGGAAGTCGTCGCCTGGCGCGTACTCGCGATGATCGGCAAACTCCACGCCCGAGCCCGTCTTCTTGGTGCGCCGCTCAGCTTTCATGGCACCGCTGAACACCCGGCGACTGACCATGGCGAGGTACTCGAGCTTGCGCTGAAACTCCTCGTCGAAGAGGTCCTCCTCAGGAGTGGGCGGCGCCAGCCGCCTGGAAAAAGGCGCTGCGGCACGCTTGAAGACGTCCAATACCCCCATGGTCGTCAGTCCGCGCTCTCCGG
>JAUVCD010000202.1 GCA_030590865.1 Myxococcales bacterium
GCCGGCGATGAAACCGTCGAGTGAGCAGCCCAGGTAGACCCGTACGCGAGAAGAGGCAGACATCGGACTCCGAGTTTTGCCGCAGGCCCTGCCCTCGTCCAGCGTTACTGTCGCTGCCACAGCTCAGGGTGGTGACGCCGATCCACAGGCCGCGGGATCACCAGCGCCAGCGGTACTCGATAGCAGGACGTTCGACGAGAAGAAGGACGCCGAGCTTGTGCTTCAGCGAGAGATGCTCGCCGCAAAGGAGCGCAAGCTAGTGTCCTGAGTCCGCAATCCGCTTCAGAACCACCAGCCCGCAAATGGGCGAAGGCTGCTGGTTCTTTCGCGATTGCGGACCTATTGACTGCAGGAACGGCTGTGTTGCCGACGAAGAAGGGCCAGTGTGGTGAGTTGCGAACTCACCACACTAGGTTGAGATCCGAGCTCAGCGGCGCACCGTCAGCTCGACGACCACGTCTTTGATGCCCGCAGGCCACCACGAGTTGTCCAGGACGACCGTCCAAGCGCCGTCGGCGGCCAGAGTCCACTCCACGGCTCCAACAGGTGCGGCCAGGGCGACGGGATGGGCATTGAAAGGCAAGCGGCCCGCAAAGCCCGCGAGGCCCACGTCGTCGACGATGTAGACATCGAGCAAGCCGCCAGGCAGCAGGTGCGGATAGGTCTGCCCGATCTCGAACCCTTCGGTGACTAGGTTGTTCACCCGCTGCTCGGTTTGCTCGACCCGATAACTCAACAGGACCTCGAGATCTCCTGGCGAAGGCGGCCCCACATCGATCAGCGTCCTGGGAATCACCGTCTCGTAGATCAAGGCGTCGAACATCTCCGGCTCAGCGCTGGTGGTGGTCGTGAGCGTCGTGATCACCTGACCGTTGGCTGGCGCAGCGCCGAGCAGGGGGTGGCTGGCCGAAAACCCATAACCGAGGTCGTCACCGAGCGGCAGGCTGGCCCAACCGTCCTGGTCCGTTGGCGACCAGAAGCAAGGCAGGTAGCCCGACTCAGCGGTATGGGCCGTGACCCGCGCCCCGGCGACGGGCAGCCCCCAACCATCGGTCACCTGGACGGAAACCTGCACGTAGGCCGTGTAGAGATCGGAAGGCCAGACGTATTCGTCGCCTCGGTAGCGAAACACGTGGGCAATCTCACCGAAAACCCCGCCATTGGTAGCCATGTCATCGTCGAAGACCTCAGGCATGTCGATGTACGGATAGTGGGGGTTCTGCCCGATCTCGCCGAGACTGTTGTCCCACATGACCCAGCGCCCGTCCCACAGCTCGTTCCACTCGTGGTCATCCGCTCGGGCCGACACCGACACCGTTGGGATGAGCGCCGTCTTCGCGGCCGCCGTCGTCAGAATCGAATATTGGCCGCACGAGCCGTATTGGGCGTCGTAGATCGCAATGGGCCAGATATCGTTGGTGCCATAACCGAATTCCATGAACGATTGAATCCAATCGCCCACCGCGTCAGCGGCGCCCTGAATGGTAGTCGCCCCGGACACCGCCTCAATCACAGTGGCGCCGAACGTGGTGTCTTGCCGGAAGTGGGTGCGCCAGAACTGCCCGTCCTCGTAGGCCGGTAGCTCGAGGTAGGCTCGTGGGTAGACGACGTACCAGTAGTACTCTTCCGGCTCGAGCTGGAGCTCACCGTTCTCGCCCGCCAGGGTGAGTGTGGTGTGGCCATCGCTCAGCTCGACCAAGGTGGCATAGGCCAGCTCTCCGGCCACCGCGTAGACCCCCTCAGCGTTCTCGACGAAGAGTCCTTCGTCGCCCCGCTCGAGGATCCAGGTCAGCACCTCCGGAGCGGTCACCGCGATGGACCAGGCCACCTCATCCACCTGGTCCTCATCGGCAGCCATGATCTGTTCGGACAGCCGCACCGCTTCGTCGTCGAGCAGCTGCTGCAGCGTTCGAGCCAATGGCTCGCGCACCCATTCAGGGGCCCTGTCCACCGCCGCCGCAGGACTGGCGGAGAGCTCATCATAGGGCACCACGATCGGGTCGGCCGTCACGTCACCTGATGGCTCTATGCGGATCGTATAGGCCCGCCCGGCTTCGACCCGGATGGTCTGGGTCAGTACGGTCTCACTGCCGCCGCCTCCGGAGCCCCCGGTCCCCACTTCGTTGAGCTCCTCGGACCCGCAGCCACTCGACAGGGGGGCGCAGACCAAAGCACAGCACGCCACCGCAGGACCGAGCCCATGGATTGATGATCGATACCCTCCCGTCGTCATGGGAGTGATCGTATCGGATCACTGCAACCTGTGCACGACGAGCACCGGTGGGGGGGATCGTCGAGGGCGAGGGCGAGGCCGAGCTGGCACTCAGTTGATGCGACAGACGATCGGCTTGTGGTCGAAGTACAGCACGTCAGAGACCGCGGGATGACCGGTGGTCACGCCGGCGGCCCAACAGCTGCCGTTGAACGTGTCACTGATCACGTGGTCGATGTTGAACAGCACATAGGTCGGGTCGGCCGCCGAGCCCACCTCGGTCACGAAATGGAACGGCTTGCCGTCCCCCACGTGATTGTTCACCACCATGGCGCCTGGCAGGTCGGTCCAGCGCCCCGGGTCGGTGTTGAAGTCCCCCATGATCAGGTTGCGCTCCCCGTTAGCCGCCGGCTCGCCGTCACCGAGCCCGAGGTCGACGAACACCTGCTCGAACTGCGCTGCTCGACAGAGCTGGTCATCCTCGTCCAGCCCCGAAGAACCGTGCACGTTCACTACCGTGAGGGTCGAGCCATCGACCCGATCGATTACGCCGCGACCGATGCGCGCACCATGGCCACAGCCATCCACCTCGGCACCCGCCAGCCCGTCCAGGCAGAGATCGGCATCGCAGCCCCGGAAGGTGCCGAAGCTGCGGCGCACTGCGGCACATTTGTCCGGCTTGCCGAGATGGCAAACGACTTGCCACCCTGCCCCAACGACCCGCTGAGCCACCGTCAGATCACCAGGTTGCCAGGTCTCACAGACGAAGCCCGCTCGGGCCTCCTCAGGGATGAGCTCGCAGTCACCACTGTAGAAGATCTCCTGAAACGACACGATGTCGGCATCGAGCCCCTCGAAGAACCGCGTGGTGTCCTCGAGCACGGCCTGCCAGGCGAGCCCGTCGCCGTACCACTGGTCCGACCAGGTGGCCTGCTCGGTGCCGTAGCCATCGTCAGGCAGGGCATCATGACCCATGGCCTCGGAGGTACCGGTGTTGAAGGTCACCACGACCGTGCCGCTGAGAGGGACTGGCGTGAGGCTCTCCTCGTCATCACATCCAGCGACGAGCAAGACGAGGCAGCCGAACAATCCAAGAGCTCGCATGATTCCGCCTATGATAGCAACCGCAGTGGCCACAAAGCGCCCAGGCTGCAGGTGCTGGCCAACCGCGAACCGCTGACCGCCGACCGCTGACCGCTGACCTCGAGCTAGGCAGAGTTCTTGAAGTCTGGGTCATCAACCAGACCTTCACCGGAGGGCGAGCTGGAGCGATAGGCTGCCACCCCTTCGAGGCAGGGGGCCGACAACTCACCCAGCTCGCTCATCATCAGCCTTACGCAGTCTGGACGAATTTCGTTCCGATAGCGGGGGTAGCCGCCGTGCTCGACGTAGTCGATCAACTGAGCGAAGACGCGCCGGTCAAATTCGTAGGCTCCCAGCCGTACCGGGTGCCCAGCAGCACCACAGGTGAGGGTGTACCGCTCGCGACGTCCGTAGCACTCGATCATCTCGGTCACTTCGGCCTGGCGGAGACCACCGAGAGGCGACTGTTTGAAGTCGTCGGGATGCTCGGGAAACGGGAATTTGCGGTAGGTAGCGCCGATGAAGCCCGACAAATCGGCCCCTGCGATGGCGCCGTGGAGGTTTCCGACCGCCGCTACTTGATCGATCTGCCATCCGCCGAAGGTCACCTCCGCTAGGTCACCTCCCTCCGAGTCGTCGGCTCGATCGACGGCCCAGGCCATCTCGACCACGGCGCGACAGAAGCGGTCGGCAAAAAAGAACATCCGTTCGAGCAAGAGCATGTCGGTTTCGATGTTGAAGAAACCGAAGGCGACGGTGCCGTGACTAAGCGTGCGAAATGCGAGCGGCATCTCTTCCCTCCCTATGTGCAGTGTAGGGCCCCGGTCGGAAGGAGCAATCACATTGTTCAGCTGGCGATCACCCAGGTTCTCTCCGGTAGGCGCCTCGACTTGGGGGTAAGATGCAGACTAGGGACCTTGACGGGCTCACGCGCCGACAGCAGGTCCAGAAGGAGGGAGCTGTGCTGCATCGGTACCGTGTCGCGCTCGGATTGGGCCTGATCGCCGGAATCAGCTTGGTGGCAGGCTGTCCAGATGCTGATTCGGGCGGCGGTGTCACCGGTGGCGGTGGCAGCGGGGCCGGCGACACCGATGCCGGCAGCGAGGCGGGTGCCGACAGCGGCGGTCCGGACGCGACCGAACCGCTGTTCCGCATCATCTCTCCGAGCGCCAATGCCACCATGCTGGGCAGCACCAACGTGCTCGTCGAGGTGGCCGCCAACGAGCTGTCCCAGGTCGACAACCAGCTGGACGACGAGACCGAGCCGCTCTGTTCCGACGAGACTGAGCACTACTCGTGTTTGGTCGATCTGTCGGCTTTCGAGGTGGGGACCAGCCATACCATCACGGCCACCGGCACCATGGCAGGACAAGCGGTGGCCACCGACAGCGTGACCGTCGAGCGGGTGGCGATGTTCAGCGACATCTGCACCGACGGCCAAGGACAGGATGAGAGCTTGGTGACCTGCCTCGACGCGCTCTACGGCGCTGGCGACGTGGCGGGGAACGTGGGCGACAGCTACGACAACCACGACAGCGACCACACCTCGCTCAACACCAACAACCACCCCCAGGTGACCTATCTGCACCTGGGCTATGGGACGGACAATCTCGGCACCGCGCCGGAAAACCAAGACCCCTCGTCACCGTTGATTGGCAATGCCTCGGTCTGCGTGAACGCCAATGCGGGCTGGTGCGAGGGCGTGGTGCGCTACACGCTCCGGACGGGCTGGGCCGACCTCTGGTATCAGCTCTACAGGGGTAGCAACTTCTATTGGTTCCCTGAGCACCATGACCACGACGATGCCGATCTGGCATTTTACATGGTGCCCTTCACCAACAGCTCGCAAGGCTCGTCAGGCTCGGAAATGGACGAGCTTGGCAAGTGGTTCTACGCCTTGGCGGCACTGACCCCCGAAACCAAAACGGCGCTCAAACAGTCGGGCAGTCTGATGCCGACGATTCAAATGATCTCGCGACGAACCCGGGTCGACAGGGATGGCGACTACCTGACCGGCGCCGCTCACGCCAACGCCTACGACAACTTCGACAACGCCCACGCCATGGTCCGAATGGCCCATCACATGGCCCCTGACGCCATCCCGCCGGTAGCCGAGCTGTCGGTGGTCGAGGAGACTTGGACGGCGGCTGAAGAGTCCTTCACCACCCCAGTGGCCGTCGCCCGCCGCTGGGAAGGCGATACCGGCACGGCCAGACGCATCGTCGTCGACGGGACCGACTCGTTCGACCCCAACGATCGGGCCCTCAGCTACCACTGGGTCATCATCCGCGGCAGCGCCGAGGACATCCGGATCAGCTCCCAGAGCCCCGACGACTCGGTCGTCGAAATCGAGTTCGACCACCACCCTGAAGAGACCCTCACCATCGGTGGCGTCGAGCTCACCTCGACCCTCGCGGTCGTCGCCCTCTTCACCCACAACGGCACCTACTTCTCCGCCCCGGCCTTCGTAACCTCGTCCACCCAAGTCTGGTAGGCCGTCAGGGCGCGGGCCGGGCGTCCGGAGCGCCTCCGTCCGGGAACTTTGCGGTGCAGAATGCCTCGTTCATGCTCCGTAGGTTGTTGAAGCTCCCGCCAAGCAGCAACCGAACCGTCCCTGGCCCCGCCTTGCCGTCCACCGGCAAGCCCACCCCCAACTGGAACTGGCCCACCGCGAGAATGAACCCGTGGTTGGGCAAGACCCGGCAATCCGAGGGGCCCGCAAGCAGCTTGGCGTGCACCAAGGCCATGCAGATCTTGTCGAGCAGCGGGCGACAGAAGCCCTGGCTCGGCGTGTAGTAGGACCGGGTCAGGTACTGGAGGTAGAGCGCAGCAAAACGCTGTTGGGTCGTCGAGGGCACCGGCAGAGCTGTTGGGGCGGGAGCTGAATTGGCCGATCGGGCAGGGGAACGACCGCCGGACAACTCGCTGAGATGCACCACCAGCATGGCGAGGCCGACCCCGGCCAGCAGCCACAAGACGGGCGCCAACCTGTGAGGCCCAGATCGCCCGGCAGCTGAGCGAGGCGCAGGCCGGCTCGACGATGACGGCCGGGCGGGCTCGGAGTGGTCTGCCGATGGTGAGTGGTGTGGGTCTGGTGCCAAGAGTAAGCCTTGCCGCCGTCGGGCCGCTTCAGCTCAAAGAAGCTGGCGGGGATCACGCTAGTATACCCATTGGTCCCGAGCCGCCTGATGAACTCGATCTTGGCGTCGTCAGGTAGCCCATCCAAAGACACTCTCCAGCTCGCCCTCGCCCACAGCATCACATCATCATTGAACAACATGGGCACCGAATCCTCCCAATGTCCTTTGGTCGCAAAACGGGGGACCAGGAGGCAGAGTTCACAGCCCTGGTTGACAAACCCGACCTGACGATCCACCTTGACTCGCAGCGCCATGGTCACTTCGAACGAGCTCCCAGGGGGGATCTCGAGCAACACGCTTGCCTTCCTCGATCTCGACCATCCGGGAGCCAAAGACCCCGAGTACCGTGATCGGCGAGTGCAGATCGCAAACCTGGCACGGGTGTTTCGTGAACAGCCCGCCGATCCATTCCCAATCGTCAGCTACACCGAGCAGGAGCATCAGGTGTGGCGCCAGTGCTTCGCTGCGCTTTGGCCCCTCCAAGAGAAGCATGCCTGTAACGCTTACCTGGAAGGCCGCCAGCGTCTCGCGTTGCCGGAAGACCACATCCCCCAATTGGCCGACGTAAGCGGTCGACTCGCGTCCTATGAAGGCTTCAGGCTGCGACCTGTCGAAGGCCTGGTGGTCCCGCGGATCTTCCTGCAACAGCTGGAACGACGGATCATGCTGTCCACCCAGTACATTCGCCACCCTTCGCGACCATTCTTCACGCCCGAGCCGGACATCGTGCACGAGCTGTTGGGTCACGCCGCGATGTTCACCCACGCGCCTTTCGTTGCGCTGTCACGGTTGATTGGCCGTGGCGCTCGACTGTCCAGTGACGGGCAGCTCGAACAGATAGGTCGGCTGTACTGGTTCACCGTCGAGTTTGGGCTCATCCAAGAGGAGGGTGAGACCAGAGCCTTCGGCGCAGGCTTGTTGGGAGGGGTGGAGGATCTGACGCGCGCTTTCGCCAGCGGCGCGGATGTACGGCCCTTCGATCTCGAGGAGATCGTCGCTATGGACTACGACTTCAATCACCCGCAGCCCATCTACTTCGTCATTCCTTCGTTCGACGAGCTCTGCGCGGCGGTCGAGACATTCGTCTCTTCGTTGGGCTGACCGCTGACGGACTGAGCGTCGCTGACCTGTTGGGACACCGCACAGTCGCCCTCCAGGGACTGCCGGGCCGTTGATCGTCCAGGCGAGCCCTTCAGTGGTCCAGGTCGGTGGGCAGCCGGGGCGGCTTCAAAGCGGGGAGCTTCCCGCGAGCGAAGACGCGCTGAATAATCAAGTAATCTCGGGCCGATTGCCCAGGTTGAGCGGGTAGCGACGTGGGGCTGTAGGTGTTGACTCCGACGCTGAACCACCGACCGGTTAGTGGATCGTGCATAGTTGGCCTCGAAGTCATGAACGGCCAGCTCGCGGGCAACTTGAGCGGTTTGTGAGCACGGCGGAGGACGATCGGCCCCGCGGAGCAAGGAAAGGTAGTCGGTGGTGTGCCAGCGTAGGTACCGGCCCTGCGGTGGCACGGGGCCCAATCGTGCCCCGGCGCGTCCCCCGTCACAGAGATCGACAAGTCCGGCCGATTGCCCCTATGGTGGCGCCAGCAAGGCGAGGCAAGCGTGAAAGACGATTCAAAGAACCGTGAGGACGACGAGGCTGAGGACCTAGAGGACGAAGACTCGTCTGACGGGGCCGACGAGAGCCCGGCGGACGCCGAAGAGACACCGTCGGACGACGACGACGAGGACGACGACGAGGACGACGACGAGGACGACGAGGACGACGAGGACGACGAGGACGAGGACGACGAGCCCCGACGCAAAACCCCGCGGGCGGGCCGCCGGCGCAAGCCGGGACGGTCGGTCGCAGCCACGGGCCGCAGGCGGCCGGGCGGCGCTACGGAAGCCAAGCGGGGCGCCTCTTGGAAGGCCCCCTTGTTCGCCGCCGTCGCCGTGCTCATCGGCGCGGCAGCGGGCTGGCTGCTGCGGGACGCCCGAGCAACCGGCGCGCTAGGCCTGGGGGCCGAGTCACCCGCCCCGGCGACAGATTCGAGCGCTGGACCATGCAAGGCGTGGGAGGAGCAAATCTGTAAGGGGACGAGCCCCAAGTCCGCGGCTTGCGGTCAGGCCAAGGCTGCCATCGAGCTGATGCCCGCGACGGCCTGCAACGCGGCACTGGCTGACGTGCCGGCGACCCTGGCCAAGGTAAAAGCCGATCGTGCCATTTGCGGCGATCTGGTGAGCAAGCTCTGCAAGGAGCTGGGCCCGGAGACACCTACCTGCAAGATGGTCAAAGAACGGACTGAGTCGTTCCCGCCTGAGCATTGCAAGAAGATGCTCGCGGACCTCCCCAAGGTGGTCACCCAGCTGAAGAAGATGGCCGAGCGGAAAGGGGCCGGCCCGATGCGAGGCATGCCGCCAGGCGCGCGCCCGGGAGGCATGCCACCAGGCGTGCGACCGGGAAGCATGCCCGTTCGTCCACCAGGTCATCCAGCAGGCCCGGGCCCCGCGCCAGCGCCGGCACCAGCCACTCCTTGACCCCCGCCAGGGCGAGAAACATCGAGGCCTGCGAGGGGCCGGGTCGCGTCGGACGTGGCCGCGCCCCATCTCGGGACTAGGAAGCCATGCCCAAGTGGCCAACAGCACGATATGCTGTCGGATCATGTGGGACATCGGGAGTAGTCAGGCTGGCTGCCTTGGCTTGCTGGCGGCCGGAGCGCTGAGCGCGTGCGTCGAGGCCCCGGGGCTGGAGATCTCGACCGCCGACCCGCCCTTGGGCACCATCCGCCAGGCCCTGCTTGGTGTGCCCGAGGACGGCTACCCGAGCTACGACGAGCTGCTCGGTCTGGTCGCGATGAATCGCACCCGATCGGACCCCAACAACCCAGCGGCCAACACCGCCGATCCTTGCTCGGGTCACCGTGACCCTCAACCGCCGCTGGTGCACGACCACGACGCGTCACAGGCGGCACGTTTTCATTGCGCGAGCAGTTCGGTCAACGATGGGGGGCTCAGTCACGACAGCTACTGCGAGCTGCGTACCGACATCGAAGCCACCGCCTGCGACGGCTCGGCGAGCTGTGCTTGCGAGTCGGGCACCGAGTGCTGGAGTTGCACGACGCTAGGGGGCTGCGGCACCGGCTACGCTGGGCGCATGAGCCGGTTTGGCTTCACCGGCTCACCGGTCAGCGAATGCGGCGCGGCAGGCTACGGCAACTCGTGGGACGCCGTCACCGCTTGGGTGACGGAGAACCCCTGCAACTCGGCGACGGTGGGGCATCGCAACGCAGTCACCTCGGGGAGCCCAAACGTGGCAGGCACGGGTAGTCATTACGGCCCAGGCTGCTGGCCTGGCTTTCAGTTCGCTGATTTCGGCAGCCACAACGGCTTGGTCACCCCTCGAGTGGCCACCGCCATTCATCGGCCTGAGAGCGGCGGGGCGAGCACCGAGTTCACCTTCTACGCAAGCTATTACGACCTAGCCGGCGCCCCGACGGCAATAGACGTGGTCATTGACGGCGTCTGCCATGGCATGAATGTGGAAATCGGCGAGCCCGGCAATACCACGTTCATTCACGCCGGCTCAGTCGGAGCCGAAGGCTGCCACGAGTACTGGGTGCTCGCCACCGATGCCGATGGCGAACGGTTCACCTACCCTGAGACGGGCTCGTATCAGATCTCGGTGGGGAGCGGCGCTTGCGGTGACGAGCTCTACACGGCCGACCGGCTGGCCGCCGACTGCGAGGATCTGCCGTGCTTGGATGACGAGATCTGCGGCAACGGCGTCGACGACGACTGTAACGACCAAATCGACGATGGTTGCGGCAGCGGCGGATCGGGTCCCGGCGGCTCCAGCACCGGGGGCAGCGGAACCGGCGGCGATCCAACCTGCCCTGGTGGCCCCTGCGATCCGGACCTGGCCGGGGACAACGAAGCCCTGTCCGGCGCTTGTGCTTGCCGCACCGTGGGCCAGCGCGGGACTGAGCCCGCCGGGCTGCTCTGGCTGGCCCTCGCCCTGGGCCTGCCGGCGGCACGCCGTTTCGGGCGACGAAGCGGAGCTCGCCTATCGGTTTAGGCAGATCCTCAGGGCCGTCGTGGACGGACTGAGCTAGCCGCCTTCGAACGACTCGTCCACCAGCTCGCGGAGCGCTTCCATCTTGCGCTTCTTGTCCTCGTCCACCGGGCCTCGCTTGCCCGCCAGGTCGGCGGCCACGCGATCGAGCTCGCCGTCGGTAGGCGCTGACGCCGACTTGGACCGGCCGATGCCGATGAGTCGTGAGAACCAGCCGCGCGCCGAGTTGAGCGAGTAGCTGCCGGCACGCACCGAGTCTGGGTCGGACTTGATCAGCTCGACCAGCTTGGCGTTCGACTCGGCCCATGCGCAGCCTTCGTCGAAATGCGCCCGGGGCGTGAGGTCGAGATGTTTGCGCGCAACCCGGGGATTTTCCCCAAACAGCTTGCAGTGGATGGCGAGCGCTAATCCGAGCTCTTCGACCGGCAGATGCGTGGCGACCGCCACGTTAACGCTGCTTCATCCTTTGGAGTAGATATAGGCCCCATTGCAGAGCAGCGTACCCATGCCGAACAACACGCCGCCCAGATCGGCGGCCGCGTCGGCATCACCCCGTTCGAGCTCGCGGTTGATCTCGAACTCGCGGATGAAGATGTGACCGATGGCGCGGACCAGACCAGTGGTGAGCACCGTGGGGTTGCTGACTTCGCCAACGCCTACGTTGACGGTCCAGCCGTTCTCGCGCTTCTCCACCCGCGCCACAGGGGCTTGACCGCCACCAACGCTGCAGGTGCCGCTCGAGCAACCACCGCCGCCGCCGCCCTCGTTCTCGACACGCACCAGGTTGCCCTTGATGTTGAGATCGCTGAGCCCAGCGAGCTTGACCACCCGCCGCACGAGCCGTTTCACGGCCTGCTCACTGCGATCGAAGTGGTCGGGAAAGAACGTGCTGGTAGGCAGCACCAGCCCGCTCACCGGCTCACAGCCAACATCAACCAGCAGGGCGGTGCGCTCGACGATCCAACGAATACGCTCTTCTCGGGGCAGCAGATCTTCCACCCGCCGAGAATAGCACCTTAGCGGAGCTGGCGCCGTCAACTCACCGAGATGAGGGCGATGGCTGGGGCTAGTTAGCGAGGGGCACGCAGATGCCCGTGTTGCCGTCCGCGCCCTGCTCGCAAATGGCGGGGATTGGCGCTGGGCACCAGGCGCAGTCCCAGGGCCCACAACCATGGTCGACCCAGGCGTCGTAAGCCACCATGGCCGCTGCGGCGCTCTCCGGAGTGTTCACGTTGGCAGCCCACTCGCAGCCGCACTGGTCGTAGACCATCAGCTCGCCAGTGCACTGATCCATGTAGATGAAGGGGTCGCACTCTCGCGCCGCGAGCCACGCGACCTCGAGCTCCGCCTCCAGCGAGTCACAGGTCACGCCGCTGCCACCGGTGCCGCTAGTCGACGTGGTGCTGGTGGTGCCCGAGCTGGTCGTGGAGGTCGTCCCACTACTGGTGTGGCCACCCGAGCCGGACGCGGTGCCGCTGGGCCCATCCACCACGGCCTTGCCGCCACAAGCTCCGATCGTCACCACCAGCAACCCGAAAAGTCCAAGACCACAAGCTCTCATAGTCCTTTATTTATCACGATTGCCAAGCTGGTTCGAAGCCTCTCGGTGACGCTCGCTCGCGGTGTGCAGTGACAACCGCCTGAAGCGCGGCTAGGGAAGAACCCATCATGCCATTGCTCAAAGTAACCCTGTCCGTCGAGCTGTCTGATTCGGCTCGTGACCGCTTACTCGCTGAGGGCTCCACGCTGGTGGCCGAGCTACTCGGCAAACCCGAACGCTACGTAATGGTGACGGTTAGCCAGGATCCGATACGATTCGGCGGTGACCACAGCCCCGCAGCCTTCGTCGAGCTCCGCAGCATTGGTGGGCTGGGGCCTGAGACCACCCAGAGCCTGGCGAAACGACTCTGCGAGCTGGTGGACCAAACCGCCGGGATCCCCAAGGACCGCACCTTCCTCAACTTCGTGGACGTGGCGCGGAGCAACTGGGGCCACAACGGCTCCACCTTCTGAGCCCCAGGCGCCTGGTCTCCGACCACCTGTCGCCTAGGCTAGTAAGCCGCGTAGTCCTCGGTGACCGCTTTGGGCTTCGCTCCAGGAGCGGCCGGCAGCAACGCTCGTGACCCGGCCCCCTTCTTGCCCGTTCGGTAGTAGTTGACGTTGGCCGCCTTGGTGGCCCGCGCCTGACGTTGCTTGGATGCGGCGATCTCGCGCACGAACTTGGCCACGGCGGTAGCAGCAACCGGTTGGGCACCCGCTTTCTTGGGGTTGCGCTTAGCAGCCGCCTTGCCGGTCATGGCCTCGACCACCGCCGTGTTCACCAGCGTTCCGCGGTGCATCGCGAACAGCTGCCGATTCATGAACCAGCGCACACCCCGCACCTTGCCGTTGACGGCATAGGCCAAGCCCACCACTTGGGCTTTGGCCGGCAGCCGGTCGACGTAGGACGCGACCCGCTTGGCGAGCCGTTTGCGCCGCGCCTTGATCTGCTTGTCATCCAAGGTGGCCGCCAGGGTGTCAGAGGACGACACCTTCCCATGGGCACGGTTGACCTTGGAGACCTCTGCCCACACCTGTTGCTGGTTACCCTTGTATTGCCCCGCCACCCGCACCTTGGAATGAGCCAGCGTGTCCAGCGCGGTGAACTTGCCGCCGGTCGCCTTGCCCTGGCGAGCCCCTTGCCAGCGCCCGCGCTCGACGCAGAAGGCGTCGATCGGCACTGTGGTATTGGCGCTGATGACGAAGTCCTGAGCCACCTGGCGGTCCTGGTTGCCCCCTTTCACCACCGTTCCAGCAAGCACCAGAATCGTCTTCCTGCCTTGGTTCTCGATGACCAGCTGGTTGACCCTGGCGCCACCCTTCTGCTCCCGAACTTGGGCTTGATTGCTCTTGATCGCCAAATCCAGGGTCGTGAACTCGCCCAGCTGTTGCTGCACCGACGTATAAACTGGAAACACCGTCAGGTTGGCGAAGGCCTGGCCGAGGCCGATGGACACGCCTGGCTGCAGCGGAACACCTGGGGCCCCGGGATTGGCTTTGCCCTG
>JAUVCD010000663.1 GCA_030590865.1 Myxococcales bacterium
GACGTTGTCTGGCTTGAGATCCCGATGGACGATGCCCGCGCCGTGAGCGTGATGCAGTCCCTTGAGAATTTGGACGATGACCAGCAGTGAATCGACCACGTCCAGCCGTCCCTGCTCGGTGATGTGGCCGCCCAAATCCTGACCACGAAGCAGCTCCATCACGATGTAGGGCAGCCCGTCTGCCGTGCTGCCGGCATCGAAGATCTGAACGATGTAGGGGCTCTCTACCGCGCTGGCCGCCAGCGCCTCGCGCTGGAAGCGGGCATTGGCTTCGTCGTTCTTGGCAAGCTCACCGTCGATGAGCTTCATCGCCACCCGCTTGTTGATGCTGGTGTTGATCGCCTCGTAGACCCGCCCCATGCCGCCCCGCCCGACCATCCGAACGATCTGGTACTTGTCGATCTTCTGGCCGATGAGCTGGGCGCTCGGATCGACGCGAGTGACGTCTTGGATCGTGGTCGACATGCCCCACCACCCGAAGCCACCGCAGCGTTGCTTCGGGATTTCGCGGTTATGCAGAGAGCTTACGAGTCACGCCGCGGCTTGTCGACTTCCCGGGCTGGGCGTCCCGCCGGTTTTGCTGCAGGAGCAGTGCGGCGTGAGTGGTCGGCCGGGTCGAGAGCACGGAAGCGACGGCTGCCTGTGGGATCGACGTGCTCGATCGACCCTGCGTGCTCAGGCGTTCAGCGGCTGGTGGTCTCCTGTCGGGCTCAAGGATTTTCCACCCGCGCCTGCGGCCCATGGGGCTAGGCTATCGCCGCTATGGCAAGCGAACGCGATGGGGTGATCCGGCTCGACAGGTACGACGCAGAGACCAAGCAGCTGGTGGCGGGGGCACAACAGCTGGCCGATGAGCGGCAGCATAGTGAGGTGACACCGCTACATGTGCTGGCTCGGGGGATCGAGCACAGTCCTGGGATTGCGGCGGTCTTCAAGAGCGCCGGCGCTCCTCCTGGTGAGGTGGCCGAGCTCTGCGACAAGGCGCTCAAGCGGCTGCCCAAGACTGGCGGTATGGCCTACGTCAGTCCGCGGCTCATCGATTTGCTCGACCGGGCGGAGCGGGAGGCCAAGCGGGACAAAGCCGAGCGGGTGGGCATCGCTGCATTGCTGCATGCCTTGGCTCAGGAAATTCGTGGGCCGGTCGGCCAGGTCCTGTCCGAGTTCCGCATTGGTCCCGGCGGGTTTCGGGACCACATTGGCGAGCTAGACAAGGTGCCCAAGGGGTTGACCAGCACCGCCGCGGCTAGCTCGAGTGGCGGGCCTGACAGCTACACCCGCGATCTGGTCGCTGATGCCCGGGCCGACACCTTCGACCCGGTGATCGGGCGGGACATGGAGATTCGTCGCCTCCTGCAAATTCTGGAGCGGCGCTTCAAGAACCACCCAATGATCATGGGCGAGCCTGGGGTCGGCAAGACGACCATCATTCGCGGCTTGGCCCTGCGGATCGCCAATGGCGACGTGCCCACCAATCTGGCCGGCGCGCGGCTGCTCGAGCTCAATACCGGCGCGCTGGTCGCCGGCGCCAAGCTGCGCGGGGAGATCGAGCTCCGCCTCAAGAGCGTGATCGATCGATTGAGCGCCATGCAGGACGCCGAGAACATCCTGGTGGTCGAGGAATTCCACTCGTTGTTCGGTCGCGGGGTGACCGGATCGGGCGTGGGTGAGCTGCTCAAACCCTTGCTGAGCCGCAGCGAGGTTCGCATTTTGGCGACCACCACGACTGAAGGGGTGCAGCAAATCAACGAGCGCGACGGAGCCATCATGCGGCGGTTCTCGGGCTTCACCATCGATCCGCCGTCTAACGAGCAAGCCCAGGAGATTCTGCGCGGCATCGCCTCCCGCTACGAGCGGCACCACAAGGTGCGCATCGCAGAGAGCGCGATCACCACCGCCGTCACCCTGGCCAAGCGCTACGTACCGGATCGCGAATTGCCCGACTCGGCGGTGGATCTGATCGACGAGACCGCGGCGCGCAAACGGGTCGAGGTAGACGGCGTTCCCGCTGAGGTCGACCACGCGTTGCGCCGTCTCGAGTCGTTGGAGGCGCAGCTTGCCGGGGTGGCCGACGAGACCGCCAAAGATGGTATCCGGATGCGAGAGCAACTGGACGCGGAGGCCGCCGAGCTGAGGCCGCGGGTGACCGAGATGCGTGAGAAGCTCGAGTCGCGCCGCGGTGTGGTGGCGGCCGTCCACTCGATTCGCAAGGAGCTGAGCGCCGCCCAGAAGGCTCAGGAGGAAGCGCGCAAGGCCAAAGACTTTGCCAAGCTGGGCGAGCTCGAGCACGTCGCCATTCCGGAGATCGAGCGCCGCCTGGCCGCAGCCGAAAAGGCTGCCGCGAGCGCCGGCGTGCAGGCGGATATCGGTGTGGTCATCGAGAGCGACGTGGCCCGGACGGTCAATGACTGGACCGGTATCCCGGTAGCCAAGATGCTGGAGGGCGAAGCCGAGAAGCTGATGCGGATGGAGGAGCGGCTCGGCGCTCGGGTGATCGGCCAGGCCGAGGCGGTTACCGCCATCTCCAAGGCGGTGCGGCGGGGCCGAGTGGGTCTGCGTGATCCTGGTAAGCCCATCGGGTCGTTCTTGTTCCTGGGCCCCAGCGGCGTCGGCAAAACTCACCTAGCCAAGGCGCTGGCCGAGTTTCTCTTTGACGACGAGCAGGCCCTGACGCGCCTCGACATGAGCGAGTTCATGGAGAAGCACATGGCCCAGCGGCTCATCGGCTCGCCGCCAGGCTATGCGGACAGTGAGCAGGGTGGCCACCTCACCGAGGCGGTGCGCCGCCGGCCCTACAGCGTGTTGCTCTTCGACGAGGTCGAGAAGGCCCACGGTGATGTGTTCAACTTGATGCTCCAGGTGTTGGATGATGGCCGCCTCACCGACGGTCGTGGGCGCACCGCCGATTTCTCCAACACGGTGGTCATCATGACCTCCAACATCGGCAGCAAGCGGATCCTCGAGACCGATGTGAAGCTCTTCGAAAGCGAGGACGGCCGCGAAGCGCTTCGGGACGTGCTGCTCAACGAGCTGAACGATTTCTTCCGGCCCGAGTTCCTCAACCGGATCGATGACGTGGTGGTCTTCAAGGGGCTCACCAAGGAGGATCTGCTCGGCATCTCGGATCTCGAGCTCGGCAAAGTGCAGCGGATGCTCAAGGAGAAAGAGATCGAGCTGGTCGTCTCCGTCGAGGCGAAGAAGGAGCTGGTCGAGCTCGGCTACGAGCCCGCCCTGGGTGCCCGTCCGCTCAAGCGCGCCATCCTGCGAGAGGTGCAGAACCCGCTAGCCGAGTCGATCCTCGCTGGCGGCGATCTGTCGGCCGGCAAGATTGCCGTCGACTTGGACGGCGAGGAGTTCACCTTCAAGCGAGTCTAGGTGCGGTGGCAGGGTACGCCACTCGTGGCGGGGCGCTGCATTGTGGGGTTGTGGGCACTTCCGCCAGCGGGAAGGTGAAGGACGGACATGGCAAGAGCAGACGGTCGGGCCTACCACGGGAGCCAGGGGAAGCTTCTGCGGAGTGACGGTGTAACTCGGACCATGAAGCCCCGCTTCCCTGTTTGGATGTTGCTTCCACTGATCGGCGTTCTGGCGCTCGGCTGTGACGACGAATCGGAAGGCGAAGACGACTCGGCCAGCTCATCAGCCTCTGCCTCGGCGAGTGCCGCGGCGAGCGACGACAGTGGCAAGGCAAGCAAGTCCTCGGAGGCGCCGACCGGCATCACCGTCAAGATCGCCGACTTCCAGCTGTTCCATCCGTATTCAGAGGATCGGGCGCTTCAGTCGGTGCGGGACGACGGTTCGGTGAGCACTCGCTCGTCGACCTCGTCTTACGGCTTCGGGATGGTCGTCGAGGCGACCAACAACACCGGCCAGTTGTTGCAGGGTGCCTGGTTCGAGGGCGAGCTGCGTTTCGTGGGTCCCAAGCAAACCATCCGCTGCAAGCTCAAAGCCGACTCGCTAGCCGGCCGAGGGTTTCTGGGCCGGAAGACGACCTTTCTCTCCTACGATCCGCCGCTCGACGACGCCAAGCCGTCACTGACCGGTAAGCCCAAGTCACCATGGACGTCGGAAGTCGACTCGCTCAGCGAGGCGTCGTGGCGCCCAGGGGAACGGATCCGCATGATTGCCCGGGAGCGCTACTGCGCGCCCATCACAGTCAACGACATGGGCATCACCAAGATCGAAGGCGAGATCACCGTCAAGGCACTTCCCAAGTTTGCCGATCGCTTAGAGCGCCAGTTCGACGGTGACGATTACGATCTCTACTTGGTGGGCAATACGGTGCGTATCACCAATCCCAAGTCATCGCGCATTCGCTCCGTGGCGGCCCATCGTGACCTGGTGAAGAACCGGGATCGAGGCGTTTACGCGATCGAAATGGCCGGGGCCCCGGCGGAGGGTAAGAACGCAGGCCAACCGGTCAAGCTGAGCTACGTTGCGCTCAATCGCGCCATCGACACTTGGGGCAAGGCCGGTTTGGTGCAGTCGGCTCCCAAGAAGGTTGCGTTGAATCCGGCGGCCCTGACCATGCAGCTCGTCAAGAGTGATGGCGACTTCGTGCCCGCCTCGGCCAACGTCGCCATCTTCGTCAAAGAAGGCAAGGTCAAGCATGTCGACCTGGCGCGGCTGGGCATCAACATGCTGGACATGGAGCGGAAAGACCCGCCGGCAACGGCGCCGGCGCTGGCGTTCAGCGCCAAAGAGCTGTCCGGCAAGGCCAGTGAGATCGTGCTCACTCATTTTACCGACGACACAGCGCTGTCCAAGGGGCGGCGCAAGCTGAGCTTGACCTGGAAGCTGAACCTGAAGGGCGGCGACATCGAGGGGCGACTGCGAGCGGATCTCGACAAGGCCAGCGCTGCCCTGGACGCCGCCGAGAAGGCAGCCGACTCGGCCAGCGAGGACGACGAGGCCAAGGCCAAGACTGCTGTCACCCAGGCCAAGATGGCCAAGGCGGCCGCCGAGCGGAAGTACAAGACTGACCGCACTCGGGAGCGCACACGGCTCGCCAAGCTGTTTCCTTGTGGCGACCTCAAGCTGGTGACCAATCGCAAGGTCCGCGGCGCGGCCAACAAGAAAGAGGCCAAGGAGAGCTGCAAAGCCTTGCTCGACGAAGACGACGTGACGGTCAAGGTCCACTTCGAGCTGGGGCGCTACGAGCTGCCGGCGGCGGTGTCCTTCAAG
>JAUVCD010000865.1 GCA_030590865.1 Myxococcales bacterium
AGACCTCGTCGACAAAGGTGCGCTCTAGCGCTTCTGCTTGATGCGATCCCGCTGCTTGTCGCAATCGCCGCGGCAACTGGCTGCGAAGTTGATGGGGCGGTCGCCCTGTCCTTCCTTGCAGAACTCGAGGCACTCGGCGTGACAGCTGCCTTGGCAATCGGCTTCGATCTGTTCTGCTGCGACGGCTCGCATCTGATTCTGCACGACGCAGCGTCGGGCGCAGGCGGCCATGTCTGGCAGGGATACGGCGCCCAGCGGCGTGGCTTGGTCGGCCGTATCGGGGGAGGCCGAGGCTGCGGCGGTAGCCTCGGCGGTAGCCAAGCTGGATGGCTCGTCAGGCGGCGGCGGTGGCACCTCAACCGTCGCTGCGGCTTTCTCGCTTTCATCACTGCGGGCAGCAGCGGCCTCCTCAGCATCTTTCGCGCAGGCGGTGAAGGTCAGTGCGACTAGGACGTAAGGGGTGACACGGTGCATCGTGGTTGATTATCGCTGATGAACGAGGGTCACGGGGTATTCTCGTAGCACCATGACGATCTCGATGCGCTTCCTGCCGCTGGCTCTGGTTGCTGCGCTGTGCGGCTGCGATGACTCAGGCGAGTCCTGGTCCCCTGACGGCGACTCGTCCGACCCGCTCAACGCCTGGCGTCAGGCGTGTGTGAATCGGATCAACGACTATCGATCAGGCATCGGCTTGCCGGCCTACGCGCGCTGGACCGATGCGGAGTATTGCTCTGACTCAGAGGCTCAGAGTGACAGCGAAACCGACGACCCCCACGGTGCCTTTGGCCAGTGTGGTGAGAGCGCCCAGAACGAATGCCCCGGCTGGCCCTCCTACCAAGACATCATCGACGGCTGCCTCCAGATGATGTGGGACGAGGGCCCCGGCGACTTCGCTGGCCACGGCCATTACCTCAACATGAGCAGCACCAGCTACACCCGAGCGTCCTGCGGGTTCTATGAGACCGCCGATGGCAGCGTCTGGTCTGTTCAGAACTTCCAGTAACCGCTAGTCGATTGCTCCATCAATCCTGGGGGAGATGGAGCTAGGCTCGGGACATGATCAAGGGGTACGCGGGTCGAATCCTGGAAGTGGATCTGAAAAACCAGACCTTCGAGCTCAAGCCGCTCGATACCGGCATTGCGCGTCTGTACGTCGGGGGGAAGGGGTACGGAACCCGCTTGCTTTACGACCAGACCGAGGCGGGCATCGACCCGCTGGGTCCGGAGAACCTACTCATTTTTGCAACCGGTCCGCTCAATGGGAGCGTGGCCCCCCAGACCAATCGCTTCGCGGTGGTGTGCAAGAGTCCGCTCACCGGTGGCATCGGCAACGCCACCTGTGGTGGCTCCTTCGCTCTTGGGATGAAGAAAGCGGGCATCGACATTCTGGTCATCAAGCACCAATCCGATGACCCGGTGCGGCTCGAGATCGATGGCGACAAGGACGAGGTCAAGTTCCTCGACGCAAGTGACCTGTGGGGCAAGGGGACCTACGAAACCCAAGAGATGATCGGCCGCAAAAAGTACAATGCGGTGATCGGACCGGCTGGTGAGAACCTGGTGCTCTTTGCGGGCATCGTCTCTCAAGAGCGCATTGCCGGTCGCACAGGTACCGGGGCGGTGATGGGCTCCAAGGGCCTCAAGGCCATTACCGTCCATGGCTCCCGCAAGCTCGAGATGGACGACCCCGAAGCCTTCAAGGCCTACACCAAAGAGGTCCGGGAGGTGTTCAAGGCCCACCCCATGTTGGGGGACAAGCTCAAGGCCTGCGGTACCGGCAACATCGTCAACACCGCCAATGCTCGCAACATCATTCCCACGCGCAACTTCGCTCGCGGGCATTTCGACAAGGCCAAGTACATCTCAGGGGAGTACATGGCCGACAATACGCTGGTCGGCGTCAAGACCAGCTGCATCCATTGCCCCGTCACTTGCGGTCGAGACGTGGAGGTCAAAGGACCTGGTAGGGTCAAGGGTCCAGAGTACGAAACCCTCGCGCTAATGGGCTCCAACTTGGAGATCGGCGACATCAAGAAGGTTTCCGAGTGGAACTACCTGGCCGACGACATGGGCATGGACACCATCAGCCTCGGCTCGGTGTTGGGCTTCTCCATGGAGCTTGCCGAGCGGGGCATGTTGAAGTCCGACTTGACCTTCGGCGATGCGGCCGGGGTCAGCGAGATGATCAAGGACATCGCTCACCGCAGCGGGCTGGGCAACGACTTGGCCAATGGCGTCAAGAAGATGAGCGAGAAGTACGGCGGCCACGACTTCGCTATCCACGTCAAGGGACTGGAGATCTCAGCCTATGATCCCCGCGGCTCTTACGCCCAGGGCGTCGAATACGCCACCACCAATCGCGGGGGTGACCATGCCCAGGGCGCCAGCATGTACATGGAGTCCACCGGGCCGCTGACCATCAACCCCCACTCGCTGAAGCTGAAAGTCGAGCTGCCGGTGATGCAGCAGAACCTGCTCTGCGCCATCAACTCGATGGTGCTCTGCATGTTCTCGACCTACGGGATGATCCCCAGGCAAGTGCATGACCTGTCGCCCAACTCGATCGCCTACAAACTCGCCGTCACGGCTTTCGAAAACAGCGGTCCGGCGCTGCGTCTGTTCTTGAGAAAGCGCCCGAAGACCAAGCCGATGCTGTGGTTCGAGAAGTGGCTGACCTTCATCACCGGCGAGACCTTCTCCACCGGCCATCTGCAGGAGATCGGAGCCCGCATCTTCAACCTCGAGCGGATGTACAACCTGCGGGAGGGGCTGACAGGGGAGGACGACACCTTGCCGCCTCGTATTTTGCACGAGCCGACCTTCAAGGGCATGACGTCAGGTCACCCGCTGCACAAGCTATTGCCCCGTTATTACGACCTGCGTGGCTGGGATTCGGTCGGCGTGCCGAAGCGAGAGACCCTGGCCGAGCTCCAGGTCGTGGTTTGAGGTGGAGGGAAGATCATGAGAGTCACCGTCGAGCTCACCTATGACATGAGCAAGGATCTCGGGGTAGACAGCCTGGAGATGGAGGGCGTCCAAACGGTCGCCGATCTGATCGAGAAGGCCAAAGCTCAGATCGGGCCGGGCTTCGAGCACCACACCCGACTGGCGGCGATCGCTGTCAACGGCGTGCTTATCAACTACCAGCGCGGCATGAAGACCAAGCTCGCCGATGGCGACATCGTCGCCTTCGTCAAAGCCTCTGCCGGCGGCTAAGCCTGCCCCTGCAGCGTTTGGGGAAGAGCCCTCTACCCATGCCCTCGTTTGTCATGGGGAAAGGCCTCAACCCATGCCCTCGTTTGT
>JAUVCD010000263.1 GCA_030590865.1 Myxococcales bacterium
GGACCACCCCCTGGGCCAAGCTGGTGCAGTAGCCTGGTCAACCGCTGTGGTTTCAGGCCTTTAGCCGACTGGCATGGCCGTCGCATTACTGCTGAGCATGAGGATTAGGTTCTGGGGCGTACGTGGGTCGATTGCGACATCAGGGGCCGAGTTTGCGCAATTCGGTGGGAACACCACTTGCGTCGAGATCGAGGCTGGAGACCAACGGCTGATCATCGACGCAGGTACGGGGCTCCGTCCACTGGGCGAGAAGCTGAGCGCTCAGGCCCGCCTGTTGGGGCGCGAGGTGTCGGCGACCATGCTGTTCACCCATTTGCACTGGGATCACATCCAGGGCTTTCCGTTCTTCGGGCCAGCCTATCAGCCCACCACGGAGCTCGATCTCTACGGTCCGCTTGAAGAGGACGGTGTGACGACCCTGGCCGACGTCCTGACCGCTCAGATGACACCGCCGACCTTTCCCGTCGGGCTCGATGCCATGGCGGCGACCAAACGGTTCCACGTGATTGGTGACCAAGACGTCGTCGAGCTCGGCGATCTAGTCGTGCGGGCCCGCTCCCTGAGTCACCCGCAGGGGTCCCTTGGTTATCGGGTGGACTACCGCGGCCGCTCGCTGTGCTTTGCGACCGACACCGAGCATCCCAGTGATGGGAGCGTGGACGAGGCCTTGTTGGATCTGGCCCGGGGCGTCGACCTGTTCGTCTGCGACGCTCAGTACACTGAAGCCGAGTACGAGGGACGGGCGGCCGGGCCACCACGGCGGGGTTGGGGCCACTCGACCTACGTCGCTGCGGCACGCACCGCCCGAGCGGCCGGCGCCAGACGACTGGTCCTCACCCATCACGATCCGGATCATGACGACGAGGTGGTGGAAGCCATCGAGCATGAGGCGCAGTTGCTCTTTCCAGCCTGCCGGGCCGCCAGTGAAGCGCACCCCCTGACGGTCTAGCCGATGGTCACCCGCCCAGTCGCCTGTCTGAAATCCAGCGCTAGCGCGCCGCTGGCCGGCCGCTATACCATCACATCTGCCATGTTGCCTGACGGACCTGCGGACCAAGACGGCGAGATGCTCCTCGCTGTGGGCGGAGTGCTTCACCGTGAGATCGCCATCGATGATCTCTTGCGTCGGATGGTGGATCACATCAGCGCGACCATGGAAGCCGATCGAGGCACTATCTACCTACTCGATCGCGGCAAGGGAGAGCTCTTCAGCAAGGTGGCCCATCTGCCCGAGCTCGAGGAAATTCGGCTCGAGCTCGGGCAGGGCGTGGCGGGCCACGTGGCCGACACCGGTTCTGTCGTCAACGTGCCGACCGTCAGCACCGAGGCTCGCTTCTATGCCGGCGTCGATGCCCAGACGGGCTACTGCACCGAATCGATTCTCGCGGTACCGATGCGGGACCATGAGGGCGCCATCATCGGTGTGGTGCAGCTGCTCAACAAGCGGGGCGGGCGCTTCACTCACCAGGACGAAAACACGCTGGCGCGACTCGCCGGTCAGGCTGCCCTGGCCATCGAAGCCACCACGGTCTACGAGGATCTCGCTCGGGCGCCGGAGAGTCAGCTCGAGCCCTTGCCCATCTCCGGTCAATTCAACCGGATCGTTGGCGAGTCGGAGCTGCTGCGCAAGGCGTGCCACCTGACCCGCAAGGCGGCTGCCTCCCACGCTACGGTGCTCATCAGCGGCGAGAGCGGCACCGGCAAAGAGCTGTTCGCCCGGGCCATCTACGTCAACTCGCCTCGGGCCGAGGGACCCTTTGCCAAGGTAGACTGTGCGGCTTTGCCGGAGAGTCTCATCGCCAACGAGCTGTTCGGCCACGAGCCTGGTGCCTACACAGGTGCTGATCGCAAGGCCCCCGGAAAATTCGACGCTGCTCGGGGCGGAACGATCTTCCTCGACGAGATCGGCGAGCTTCCCCTGGCGGTGCAAGGAAAGCTGCTGCGGGTTCTGCAGGACGGCGAGTTTCTACGGGTGGGTGGCACCGAGCCGGTGAGCGCCGACGTGCGGGTGGTGGCGGCCACCAATCGGGATCTGCAGAAGATGATCGCCGAGGGGCGCTTTCGTAGCGACCTCTACTTCCGCATCAAGGTCGTGGAGATCAAGCTGCCGCCGCTGCGGGATCGGGGCCCTCGGGACATCGCGCGACTGTCGGCTCATTTCATCACGGCGGCAGCCAAGCGCCACGGAAGGCCAGCGCCACGGCTGGGCGACGAGGCTCGCTACCGGCTCGAGCAGTACCCCTGGCCTGGCAACGTGCGGGAGCTCGAGAATTGCATCGAGAGCGCCATCGTCGTGATGGACGGCATGGAGATCGGACCGGAGGATCTCGCCTTGCCCGAACGGCAGCCCCACTTGCCCACGACCGTGCCGCCTTCGGGGCAGCCTGTGGTTGGCGATCGACGCCCCCATAGCTCGGTGGACTCGCTCGCCGAGGTAGAGCGGCGTCACATTTTGCGGGTGTTGAACAAGGTCGCTGGCAACCGAACGCTGGCGGCGAAGCTGCTCGGCATCGGCCGCAACACCCTGGCGCGGAAGCTCAAGAAGTACGGTGCATGACCACCGGCTGGTGGTGTCGTGCGCCGCGGGACAGGTGCTTGATGGCTTCGCCCAACCCGTCGAGGGTAAGGGGGAACATTGGGAAGAGCCGCTGTAGCTCGGCCACGGTCCCATACCAGTAGTTGGGGTTGTCCGGATTGAGCCACACGCATCGCTCGAAATGATCGGCCAGCACCATGAACCATTGCTGTGCGGTCAGTCGTTCGTGGCCCACGGCGTGGGCGCGGTACCAAGGGCCGTCGCTGTGCAGCTCGCCGGGGTGCATGGCCGCATCACCCACCACGACCAGCTGGTAGCGCTTGCCGTCGCAGTCCCGCACGAGCTGTGAGATGGGCACCGGCTCGCGGAGCAGCTCGGTCTCGAACACCCGTCCGTAGACGGCGTTGTGGAAGTAGTAACACTTGAGCTCCCGGAAGTTGGTGGCTCGTTTGGCGGCCGAGAACAGCTCGGAGACGACTTTGATGTGGGGATCCATCGAGCCACCCACATCCATCATTAGGATCACTCGCACGTTAGGTCGGCGGCGGGGGCGAGTGATGATCTCGAGCTCGCCGGCGTTGCGTGCCGTAGCGTCGATGGTCCCTTCGATGTCCAGCTCTTCGTGTCGTCCTTCGCGCACGTAGCGGCGTAGCTTGCGAAGGGCCATTTCAATCTGGCGAAGGTCGAGCACCATGTCGCTGCGATAGGGTCGGTAGCGGCGGGCGTCGGCCACACCGATGGCGCTTCGACTGCCCCCTACCGGGCCAACCCGCAAGCCCGAGGGATGGGTTCCCCCGGCGCCGAAGGGGCTGGTGCCGCCGGTGCCGATCCACCGGCTGCCACCTTGGTGCCGTTCCTTTTGCTCCTGCAGCCGTTGCTCGAACAGGCGTCTCAGCTCTTCGATGTCCAGAGACTCGAGCAAGGCGCGTTGCTCGGCGCTGAGGGTTCCGAGCTTGGCCGGGTCGCGCAGCCACTCGGAGAGGTCGCGGGTCAGGACATAGGCCGTCTCTTCGATACCTCGGAAGTGAGCCGCGAAGCCTTCGTCGAAGGCGTCCAGCTCGGTTTCGCTGTGCACCAGTAGCGAGCGCGCGACGTAGTAGAAACCGTCGAGCGAGTTGCCGTGGAGGCCCAGCGCAAGGGCGCGCGCCAAGGCGTTCAGCTCCGTCGGTCCAACGCGGAGCTTGCGCTTGCGCAGCTCGAACAAGAAGGGGACCAAGACGTCGCTCATTGGGCGTGTCCAGGTCCGCAGCGGACGCCCCCGGGCGTCGCGACGACCAGCTCGTGGTCGCCGATTGGAATGTCGCGAGGCATCACCACGGCGCCGTCGTAGACGCCTCGCTCATCGGTGGACAACGAGCCGAGCCGCCGCTGGGCGCTCATGCCTTTCACCAGCAAAATGACGTCGACTCGCAGGTGGGTACAGGGCTGCCCCTGTGAGCTCGCCGTTCCCTTGATGCGCACCGGCAGGCCACGAAAGATGTCGCGATCGATGGTGTCCACGCCGAGCGTCGTCTCCGGCAAGTCGCGGGAGGGATTGGGGGCGTTCGGGTCGCCAGGTTGGGACGGGTCGTTCCCCGACGGAGCTGCGGGATCGGTGCCCGGCGGGCTGTTGTCGTCGCTCGGAGGTTGGTCGCGCAGTGCGGCGGCGCGCTCGCGGTGCGCCAAGTCAGCGCCCGAGTCGCGGCCCGTCGGCCAAGGAAACTGGTCTGGCGGCGGAACGTGGGGAGGCCTGTCGAGGTGGGGATCCTCGTCCAGATCGAGAGCCGCTCCGCCCAAATCGATGCGGTGCCACATGGCGTCGTCCCGCACCTCGACCCAGGCATGGGCCTCATTGTGAACGAGCCGCGCGGGGATCCCGATGTTCAGCGCCGTCACCAAAAAGGCGAAGGCACGGTGACGGCAGACCCCTTTCTTCGATAGCGCCAGGTCGAGGTAGATGTCGCCCTGTGCGGCTGGCGGCGCCTTGGATGGCGCGAAAGAGCGGAAGTAGCTGACCATTTTCAGCACCACATCCCGGGGGCTCATGGTGGTGCGTGAGATGCCGATGGCCTTGGCGACACGGCGGAACGCTCGACTATGGACGGCCGGTTGTACCGGAACCCGGGGCAGGGAGCCCCAGGTGACGTCGGCGAACTCGCTGGCGAAGGCTTCGCGAGCGATGGCTAGGTGGCTGATGAGCCGCACTCGGGCGCTCTGATCGCTGTAGATGAACCAATTGTCTGCGCCGTCGCGCCAGACCGTCACCTCCGACCGGGGGCTCGAGACCAGCTCGAGCAGTCGTGCGCCGGGGCCCACGCTGGGGATCCGCACCCGATCGCCGGCCCGCAGCTGCACCACCATGTCGCCGAAGAAGCGATCATCGCCGTCCCTTGGGGTGCCGCCGATGGTGATGGGTCGATACTGAGTGTCCCGGACGACCAAGGTGTAGTCCGGGCGTACCGCATCGTAAGCGTGCATCCGCTTGAAGGGCGTCAAGGTCGGTGAGAAGGGGTCGTCGTAGTGCTCGACCTCAGGCCGTCGGGTGTCTCGGTCGGGCTTGAATCCCGGTGTTCGGTCCGAGCCCTCGTGATAGATGCGCCGTGGCTCGGGGGTGGTCGTCGTATCAGGAGGCGTGATGGTGCCGCTCGGCGTTCGCACTGCGGCCGGCAGCTGGCCCGACGGGTTGGTGCTCTCGAACTCGACGTCTTCGGTCGCCTGCGGCGCGATGTACTCGTGCAGCATCGGCTGGGCGTGGGCCGGCTGGGCCATGCTCCAGGCGACCACCAGTCCAAGCACCAGCACCGCGGTGCTCTTGGGCGCGCACGACATCATCTGTACCGACAACAGCTTGACCCGAACGTTCCGGGAAAGCTAGCGGGTCCCTACCGTCGGGCGCGCTCTTCCTGCTTGCGGGCGCGGAAGCTAGCCCGCAGCTTGGCGATGGGACGGGTTGACTGTCCTTGGGACAGGCTCTCGGCCTCGGCCACGTCGAGGACCATGGGGAAGCTCTCGGCCCGTGCCAGTCTTCCAGGCCGACCGGCCAGCACTCGTGGCAAGGCGGATACGATGCGGCGCATGCCGTCGGCGCTGCGTCGGGTGATGGCGAGCCGCTCGATGAGGTGCTCGAGGAAATCACTTATCGCGCGGGACCGGTCTCGTTGCCCCTCACAGGCCTCCTTCATTGCTTCGAGCAGCAGGAGCGTCCAGAGCACCGTATCGTCCAGGGTGTGTCCGTCCTGGTGCCGCTGGTCGATGTAGCCCAGATGTCGCCACACGTGGGCGCCAGGCGTGTCGTCGCCGTCCGCGTCGTAGAGCAGCGCGGCCAGCTCGGGAAGCAGCACATCGAGCACGCCGGTCTCCCAGGCGATGTAGGTGGTTCGTCGGGCGTGACCGCTGCGGAGCAGGCGCAGTATTTCCTCGGCGACCCGCGGCCGGGCTGACAGCTGGACGGCTTCTCGACAGTAGACAATGGCGTCGTAGACGGCCGGCGCAATGCCTAGATCGAGCCTTCCGGAGAACTTGATGGCCCGCAAGATCCGCACCGGATCTTCGCGGAAGCGCATCTCCGGCTCTCCAATAGTGCGGACCAAGCGCTTGCGGATGTCCCGCATTCCACCCACCCAGTCGATGACCTGGTTGGACTCGACGTCGTAGAACAGGCCGTTGATGGTGAAGTCGCGGCGCTGGGCATCCTCGTGGGCATTGCCATAGGCGTTGTCGCTGCGAATGAGCTCACCATCAGAGGAGGCTTGGGGGCTCCGACGGAAGGTAGCGACCTCGATGACCTTTCGGCCGTGAAACATCACGTGCACCAGCCGAAAGCGTCGGCCAATGATGCGGGAGTTTCGAAATAGGCCACGTACCTCTTCGGGTAGGGCGCTGGTGGCGACGTCGAAGTCCTTCGGGCTTCTGCTGAGCAAGAGGTCCCGCACGCAACCGCCCACGAGGTAAGCCTCGTGCCCATAGCGGGTTAGTCGACGGACGACCTTGCGGACATCCGGATCGATGGCCCCAGGGCCGAACACCACCTCGTAGCGGCGCACCGCTGAGGCGCTGCTCGGCGGCTGGCTTGCCGGCGCGGAATCAGCCGGGGTGGGGTCGGGGGGCTCGCTGGCGCAGCTGGGGGTCGAATACCCCATGGGGTAGCAGGCGTAAAATGAATGATTTCAAGGGTATTTGGCATGCAACCGAGCGAATCTCGGAGGCTACCGGGGCACATCCCCTGGATACCACGTTTCTGACGTTTGTGCTTCCTCCTGCCTCGGGGCGGCCCAGGTTAATCGCTGGTGGCTTGGTGTTGGAAGTCGCGGCGATGGGGTGCCGCACTCGCCTGGTGGTCGATCGTTGGCGATTATCTGAAGAAATTCAATGTGTTATGTTGAGCCAGCGAGGCCGAGGCCAAGCTACTCGGAGGGCGTGCCCGAGTCCGCCGCAGCCGGCTCGACGAGCTTGGGGCTCCCTTTCAGGTGTTCGCTACCCCGCACGAACTGCACCGCCACCTCGTCGCCTGCTTTCAGGCTCAGGCCCTCGGGGTAGACGAAGTGGAAGCCGCATTTGCCGGTTTGGTGGAAGCCTCGTGCCTTGACGTCCGGTCTGGGACGGTCGGCTGTCGTGGACCCTGCCAGCAAGCCGTTCACGCTGATCTGGAGCTTCGCGGGCTTTGGGCTGTTCCTGACCCATGCCCAGCCAGCCACGAAGGACGGGGTAGCGGGACCCACATGGCCGATGAATTCGAGGCGGCTGCGGTCTAGGTAGTCGACCGGGTCGATGGTGATGAAGTCCTTGGCTCGCTGCCGCTCGGCTCGAGTCACCACTGACTCCAGCCCGAGATAGTCGATGAGACGGTCCACGAACTCGTCCTTGCGGAGCAGCACTTTTTCGGTCGACAGCAGCACCCCTGACACCGGGGCCCGCTCGATGAACGTCAGGATATTCCCTACGGCGTCATGGGCCCGTCGCATGGCGGGCACGACAGCCTTCTTCATGGAGATCGCACTGCGATTCGAGATGACCATCACGTCGCGAAAAATGAACAGGTACACCGGATTGCGAAGCAGCGGATGGAGCGGCTCGAGCTTCTCGACGACTGAGGGGCGCTTGAAACCCCAGACGGATGCACGGTCGTTGTATGACGCGATCGTATCGAAAACAGTCTGCAAGTCGGACGCCTCGATCGCCGAGGCCAGCCGCACGTCCTCGAACACCGGCGCGCAGGCCTTGTCGCCCATGAAGATGCCCAGCTTCGCCAACGTTCCGGCAACGATCGACGTGCCCCCACGAGCCACTCCCACGACGACGATGGTCTTCGGTCCCGGTTCTGGCCGGTCGCCAATGGGATAGAACCCCTTGTTGATGAGCGCGTCGATATCGGGCATCGAAGGCAGTCTCGGCGGCTGATGATGCGTTCCGTCAATCGGCGTGTCCAGCGCGAATTGACCGAGTGGTCACGGGCGACAGCGTGCCCTACCGTGCCTTCAGCACTGAGCCACTTTTGCTGCTCCGTCTGTGTCGACGTCTGCTCTACTCGTTGACGAGTCCATCGATGTAGCGCTCAGGTTCCTCGAAGAACCCGAGCAACTGGTGCAACGCTACGTCCCGAATCTGGTCGCGCTCAGTCAAGATCTGGTGGCGAGCCTCTTGCTGGATGGCGGCGCCAGTTTGCTGCTCCACCACTTGCTCGAGGGCGAGCAGCGCGCACTGCGGGGCGAGTGAGCAGAAGTCGCGGTGCGCCTGGGTGTCCACCACGGTATCGCCGAGATCCTGAAGCAGGAGCATCGGCTGAGACAGCTCACTCGCTCGTGGGCGAAGTCGCTGGCCCGCCACAATAGCCTCGCGCATCCAACGATTGGTTGGCGCACCCAGCCTGGTCTGAGGGAACATCGCGAACCCGTCCTTGACCATCCCGAAGCGAGCCTCGCTGGTGGTCAGCTCATTGCCTGCGAAGGGCACGTTCGGATCGTAGGGGCCGCCAAGGCCGCTACCGAAGAGCCAGTCGATCCAGACCGAGGGCACATAGGCTTCGTCAGGCAGCACACTGACCATGTCGAGGGTCGTGTCTTCCTCGAAAGGCATCACGATTTGGAACATCGGTGCGCTGAAGGCATAGGCATCGAAGGTGTCCGGATGCTGCAGTGCGTAGAGCGCCAAGATGGCCCCCCCCATCGAGTGGGCGAGAGCGAAGGTCTGTTCGTGCTCGCCGACGATTTGGTCGACGAAGGTGGCGAGGTCCTCCACATAATCGTCGAATCGTTCCACATGTCCCTTTTCAGGATCATCGAGCAGGCGGCCCGACAACCCTTGACCGCGATGATCGATCAGGTACAGCGAGTAGCCGCGCCCACGCATGTCCCAAATCCACTCGGCATACCTGCTGTGCGATTCCCGCCGGCCATTGATCACGACGATGGCAGCCCGCTCTGGGGATGCCTCGAACACCGCGTAACTGATCGGCACACCGCCTTTGCCCTCGAACGTGCTGCGGTCGGTGGCCTCATCCAGGTAGTAAGGCAGGATGGTGCTTTCATAAGCACCTTGTTCGAGGTCGGCTTCGCTGTTGAAGCGACGCTCGCGAGCCTCGGCGTATTGATCGTCGATGGAAGACGGTTGGCCGCAGCCGCACAAGACAAGCGCGGCCACGGCGATGGTCAGGGCTGCGCTCCAGATGGGTTGATTATGGGCTGCCATGGCGTAGCTAGCTGCACGCAGCGTGCCAGCCAGTGCGAGCTGCATCAGCGAAGCGGATCGCGACTCAGAGGACGCCCGGCGGGTGGGGTCCATGGCCCTCCAGCTGGCACCTTCTCGTGCCAGCTGACTGGCGGCATCCTAGGTGAGCTGTAGCGTGATCTCAGCCAGCGCGGAGCCGTCATCGCCGATGAAGCGAACTAGCATCGAGCCCGTCTCCGGATCGCCCTCGAAGAGGACCCAGTTGTAGGCCATCCTCACGATGGGCATGCGGTCGTTCTCCCCGAGCAGGTAACCGCCGGGATTGAGCGGCGATCCCGCAGGCCCACAAATGACATCCCACAAGTCGTCGCCCAATCCGCCAGGCTTGTCGAGCCGGCCGACGGCACCAAAGTGGATGTCGCCGCTGACCCACAGCACGCCACCGATGCTGTTGTTCCGAAGGTGTGAGAGGATTTCCTCCCGCTGGGCTGGGAAGCCCTGCCAGCGGTTCGACCCGCCCAAGTTGCCCAGCATGGTGGTCGAGAAATCGAGAATGGGTACGCTGTTGAGGATGACCTTGAACGTGGCCTGACTGTCGCTGAGGCCTTGCTTCAGCCAGGTCATCTGCTCAGGCGAAATGTAGTTCCCGCCGAGTCGTTCGCTGCGGCAATCGAGCACGAAGAGCTCCACGGCCGTGCCCCAGCGCAGCTTGCGCCATAGCCTGTCCTCCGCGCCCTTTCGCTGCGGAATGGCTTGTCGGAACGCAACGAGGGCATCGTCGTAGTGTTGCTGGATCCCCGGATCGGACCACGACCAGTCGTTGTCGATCTCGTGGTCGTCCCAGGTGGCCACCACGCTGGTGCCGGCGGTGAGGTCGTTCAATCCGCTCAGCGATAGGGCGGTCTGGAACTTCGTCGGGTAGTCGAACGCGTCTGGAGCGTTGTCTCCGTAGATCGTGTCCCCGAGCAGGAGGAAGAAGTCGAGGCGCTCCGCGAGCGTGTGGCTCAAGTTGGGCCACGGGTCATTGGCGCTCCCCAAGCAGCTGGTGGCTCCGAAACGGACCCGTCGGCGGGTGCCCGGCTCGAGGGCCGTTCGGAAACGAACCGCGCGGCTGCGCCGTTGGCCGTCCATCCCGTAGAACGCCAGTGCATAGGTCGTGTCGGGTAAGAGATCCTCGAGCTCGAGGTGCACGACGCCGTCCTCTGGCGTTGCCGCCATGCCGGCGCTGACCTGCTGCCAGCCGTCGGACACACCGCGCATCAGCGTCAGCGTGACCGAGGCCTCCTTGGTGCGCATGCTCACCAGCACCGAGCTGGACGTGGCATCGCCGGTTTGGACGCCCCACGCAAAGCTATCGGAGTCCTGTTCTCCTGGCGCCTCCCACGGATCCGGTGGCTCCGGTCCTAGGCCGACAGGCGGTGCCCCTCCGGCACCACCGCCTGCGCCTCCGCCGGCGCCGGACGCACCTAAGCCATCCCCCCCTGCTTCGCCCCCGCCGGACCCGCCGCCGCTCGAGGGGTCGGCCCCCTGGGAGCCTGTCTCGTCGGCACAAGAGGTGGCTAGCGCGACGGAGGCTACGGCCAAGAACTCACGTCGGCTGAGGTATCGGATTCGACCGTGGGGCGACGGCGCCTCCGGCTTGTGGGTTCGGTGGAATTCCATTGGGCTGACACTCTGGGGTTGTGAATGCAATTGGGTGCTCAGAACGCCAGCTAGCACGTGCCGTACCATCTGCGGCCGCGTCGAAATCACTTGCCGATGAGCGAGGCGAGGGCGCGGACGGATCCATGTCGATCCACCACCGTGGAATCGAACGATACCAGGCTAGCGAATTCTGCCCGGCCCGCTCGGGGCAGCGAAGGAGCGCTCAGATCATAGAATCGTAGCTCCTCCAGCGATGTGGGTCGCTTGAGCACAGTGTGGCACGACGTGTGCACCATGCCTGTGCGAAACCACGACCTACCGAGAGGGAAGAGCAAGCCATGAAGTTCAGGAACATGTTCAAGTTGTCGGCCCTGGCCCTCGTGCCCGCGCTCGGTGTGGCCCCAGGCTGTGCTGGCGAGGACACCGTCGCGACCGCTTCGCCGGAGAACATCACCGAGGTGAACCACGCGTTTCGTGGAAAGTGGGCGGTCGA
This sequence comes from Myxococcales bacterium, assembly GCA_030590865.1. Taxonomy (GTDB): domain Bacteria; phylum Myxococcota_A; class Polyangia; order Polyangiales; family Polyangiaceae; genus JAPYTK01. The sequence goes on from JAUVCD010000263.1 coordinate 11,316, forward strand.
CATGAGCAAGGTCGATCAGCAATACGGTGTGAGCTCCGAGTACTTTCTGGGCCTCACATCCGAAGAGGCTGGCTTGCAGCCCAATCTGCCTACGGTGTGGGACCAGACCGCGAAGCGGGAGCCCGACGGCTCCCTTCATCAGGAAAGCGGCACCGAGGTCGCGGTGATCGATCGCAACGGAAATAAGATCGACCCGGTCGGCTACGTGAACATCATCCCGATGTTCAAGGACACCGAGCCGAGCAAGCAGACCCACATCAAGGCGATCATGAATGACGGTGACGTCATCGTGTATTTCCACCCGGAAGATACGGGCACCCGCGGAACGATGGAGCGTCGCGCCTCCCACGTCGGCATGCACTACGAGTACACCAAGCCCAATGGGCAGGAGCTGGTGCATCACATCGACAACCCGAACAGCTATGGTCCGGCCTACAACCATCGGCCTCACCGGCAGATGCCGTTCCACGTCTACCGCTTCAAGCCTCACCCAGGTGACCTCGTGGGCGCCGGCGCGCCGGCCGGC
>JAUVCD010000022.1 GCA_030590865.1 Myxococcales bacterium
TCCGATGATTTCAGGCGACTGGCCGCCGAGACGGAACGACCGGAGCTGTTGTGGTCGGCCCTGACCGAAGGGCATGGAGGGAGCTACCTGCGCAGTCGTGGCATGGGCTACCTAGGCGCGCCCGAGGTGGCCATGCGCCTCGCCGGAAACGATCTGAACGAGAAAGCGGCAATCCTCGGAGGCGCCTGCCGCGATTTCGCCCAGGGCTGGATTCCTGTCTCCGGGGAGACGCTCGCTTACGAGATGGGGGGCCAATCCTACAGCTACCGCATGTTCGAGCTCGGCACGGGCTGGTGGCTGCACGACGGCCATCCAGACGAAACGCTGGCTGCCCATCACATGGGGATGTGGCTCGCTGCGGCCGAGCAGCTGGTCATGCGTCGGGTCAGCGTCTTGGACGGCACGGAGAGCTGTGCTCCGCTGCACTACGTCGATCTGTTCACCGGGCTCGGCACGGCAATGGTCACCAACGGTCTCTCCTTTGCGGAGCAGCCTGGGGGCACGGCCGAGGACGGCAACCATCGGGTGGAGCTGATGTGCTTTCTCGACCGTGACGGCGACGTGCACGGGAGCATGCTCTCCTACTTCGGCGCCGTGATGTTCAATCAAGCCGGGCAGGAGCCATTCCGGCCTTGGGGTGGTCTGCGCAACGGCCCGGACAGTGGTTTCCCAGCGGAGCTCGAGACGGTGATCTTCGTCCCCCGCGACCCCCTGGTGATCTGGCCGGGCCACGAGACGCAGCTCTTCCAGGTCGTGGCCGTCGGTCCAGACGAATACGAGCAGTTGCGTGGCAACCCCGAGGCGGGGGCACGGTGGGTCAAAGCTCGCGACCAGGCCAAGGACTGGCCCACCTACCACAAGCGCTTCAACTCATTCCTGGCTGACTGAGCCGGTTGCCGTCAGCCCTCGCCAACTGGCTTGGTGTCGACGCTAGCGGGGGCGAGCGCCGGCCCTGCGCCGGCGCGCTGCCATCAAGCCGACCAGCAACACCGACAGCCACGCGGCCGCGCTACTGCGGGTGCTAGCCCGGTGCTCGCCGCCCACTCGGCAGCCGCAGCCGCTGTCATCGTTGGTCGGTGGGGAGGCCGCCACGCCGCCGGCTCCAGCGGTACTGCTGCCGCCTCCGGCTCCTCCGGCGTTTCCGCCGGCACCGGCCGTGCCTCCCGCTCCGCCCTGTCCACTTCCGTCACAATCAGGTGGCTCGCTCGGTACCGTGCTCCGATAGGTCGTCCACATCGCGGCGTGGAAACCGCTGGTGTAGTAGCCGTCGTCCGCCGCGCTACCGTGGAGCGCCGGCCAGCGCCCGGTGCAGGGTGCCGTGGCGCCATCGGCGAGCTCTTGGGCGGTGCAGGTCGGTTCGGTATCTAGAATGCAGCCACCATTGCCATCAGGGCCGTAGGTGACTCCGTAGTTGGCCAGATTGCCGTCCGTCGGTGCGCAGGGATCGGGTTGGGTGATGGCGCCAGCAGTGACCCACCGGTCGAGGTAGGTGAGGAAGTGCTCGTTGTCCCACAGGCAGCGGAGCTCGGGCATGAGCAGCAGGGCCAGCGCCGTCCCCTTCCACATGCCCGAGTTGCAGCAGAACTGGTAGGAGCCGCCGGGCGTCTCCCCACCGTCGATGTAGCCGTAGGGATCCTGGCACGTGCGGCTACCACTCTGATCGGTCTGGTTGGTCCAGTAGCCCTGCTCATTGGACGATTGCCCCCACAGCACCTGTTGGGTCGTGTCGCTGTAGACCAGGCTGCCGTCCTCTCCAAAAGTGCCGGCCGGTGCTGCAGCCAGCGAGTCCTTCATCCCTTGGTGGTCCAGCACGGCGGCGGCAAAGACCAGCGCAAGCTTACGTCCGTTGTGGTGGCCTCCGTCGGCGCCCCAGCTTTGGCCACCGAGCATCATGGCGTGCAGATCGACGCCGAACTGAACGAAGTTGATGAGCGCTGCTTGCTTGTCCTGGGCGCTGTCGTCGAGCATCAACCGCAGGGCGGCGTCGCCTGAGTCGCGCCCGATGTCGGAGCCGTAGTCGGGCATGTTCTGAACTGGATGCACGAAGCGACCGATCCAACCGGCCTGATGATCGAGCTGCACCCGCTGATAGCGCGTGCGGATCGTGTCCAGGGTGGGCGTATCGGCGGTGGCGGCGAGGCTCGGTAGGAGAGCGGGCTGCAAGGTGGCGATGTTGATCAGCGGCTTGTCCGCGCCGTAGTAGCCAGGGCGGAAGCTGGTCGCGCCGTCGGCGGTTGGCGCGCCATCCAGCACGGTGAGCACCATGGCGGTGTCCAGACAGGGGCGACAGTTGACGTCGGCGCTCTCCACCGAGATCGCCTTGATGATCGACTGGTCGGCGCTGGCCGCGTAGGGCAGGGCAGGCACTCGCCCGGCGTCGAAGTTGTGGGCCCGGTGATCGAAACCCTGATCGGCGTGGCTATCGGGATTGACCTCCCAGCCGTGTTCGGTGCCCGAGAAGGCCGGCGTCATCGAGTCGATAGTGACCGTGCCGCCCGGGCTGGCCGGGATCACCCAATAGTCGCCATTGGCGAAGGTGCCGCAGGTGTAGCTCTGGTCGAAGGTGACGGTGACGCCGTGCTGGCTGATGGTCGTGTCGCTACCGGATTGACAGGACTGGGCCTGCGCTCGAAGGGACGCGCTCACCACCATCAGGACAACCGCCAATGCCACCAAGGTCCTCATTGCTATGCCTCCTGGTCGCAAAGCTAACAGACTTGGCCATGGTGGTCGGCTGATACCGTTCGGGACCAGCCTCTGGGGACGATGATCCGCCCTCGGGGGCTGTCGCTCGCGCCGGCGTGCCGTGGGCTCTAGCGATATGCACGCATTTTGGCGCCATTGCGCCTGCGACGGCTCGTCACTGTCTTTGTGGCACGACCCATGCACTGGTAGGTGCCGACAACCCTGGGACAAGACTCAGAGGAGACGAGCCATGAGTGCATACTCCAAAACAACCTCCCGCCTCACGACGCACTACGGACCCGCCATGGCTCTGTGCCTTGGATTCGCGGCAACCGTCAGCGGTTGTGGGGACGACGGCGTGGACGGTGCGGTGGGCGCTGGGACGCAGGACGCTACGGAGATCTCGGGTCGGCCGATGAACCAGTATTACGTGCCCCCGGAGCTGTCGCCTTCAGGGGCGAGCAACGTGCTGGACTTCTGTACGAATGCTCCAGCAGGGGAGATGGATCTGAGCCAGGCGGCCTGGCTTTCGTTCTTCACGTCGAACGAATACGGCCACTACGCCTACCTCGGGACCATGCTGCGCGATTTTGGCTTCGTCGATCCCGAGGGGGCGACGCTGGACTGGGGACAATGTTCGGTCGATCAACTCGCCATCGAGTCATTGCAGGACAGCCACGGCATGGAGCTCAGGGACAAGATGTTGGAAGGGACGCTCTACGACTACTTGTTGGGCGCCTACGCCGATGAGGGCCGATGGGGCTCCTGCGCGCTGCGATGGTTCGAGAGCTACGACGGCTCGGAGATGCCGGCGACGAGCTTCAGGGCATGGCTGTTGAACAACCCGAAGCCCTACAACGCTATCGAGTTCATCTCTGCGAGCGATAGCGACGCGGCCCCTGGTGACTCGACGGCTGGCAGCACGCAGGTGATGGTTGCGCGCCACCCGGGCAAGAACGTCGTCATCGCGGTGTTCCGGGGCACCGAGCCAGCGTGGAACGACGTGGTGGTCGATGCCGGGTTGGTCAAGGTCGACCTCGAGACTCCTGAGATGGCTGCAGCAGGCTGGGGCGCCGGCTGGGGCAAGGTTCACGGCGGCTTCTTCAATGCCTATCGGACGGTAGACCAGGAGGCTCAGCAGATCGGGGACGCGCTGCTCAACGACGATGTGCGACCCCAAATTTATCTCGCCGGTCACAGCTTGGGCGCAGCCCTCACCACCGTCTTGGCCTCGCGGATTCTGCAGAAGATGGAAGACCAAGTGGCTGCCGGTGAGACGCCCTTCGATCTACGAGCCGTTTACACCTACGGGTCGCCTCGGGTTGGCAACGCACAGTTCGCCAGCCGATTCGAGGAGCTTGCCGAGAAGCACGGCGTGACCTTGGCCCGCTTCCGCAATGGCGACGATCTGGTCACGAACGTGCCCAAGATCGAGTTCGTGCACGTGGGGCGCATGTTCCACCTCAGCGAAGACCAGCCGGGCAGTCCGGAGGCGGACAGCGCCATGTGGCTCTATCCGAGTCGAGACGATGAGCCCACCTGGGCGCCCATGTTGGCCGACCACTTCCCCAGCGGCTACCGAATCGATTACCCAGCCCCGTCCTACTCGCCGGTCCACTCGGCAGAGAACAGCGGATACTATCGCCGCCTCAACGAGCTCTACGTTCGATCCCGGACTGACCCCCAGGCGCCCATCGGCAGCTACGACCACTGTGCCGACTAGGCGCTGCGCCGACTAGGCGTTGCTAGCGAGGCCATGCTCTCATCCCGATACAAGTCTAAAGACGAACAGGGTGCGCAACGTCGACGGGTCGACGACGAACACGTATTCCGCATGTCCGTCTGCGGGCATGCCGTCGGACCGCAGCACGACATGCACCAGCTGGTAGTCGATGGCGGGCTCCACCGCTTTCAGATCTCCCAGAACGGTGACCCCACGCAGCAGCCCTATGGGCATGTCGTTGAAGTGGCGACGTAACTGTTCGCCCGTGGATGCGCGCCTTTCGAGTTTCGGCTCCAGGGCGAGCACCATGGCGATGTAGTCCTTGTGCCCAAAGCGATAGCGTTTTGCAGCGTCACCTAGGCTCGCAAGCGCGGGCTTGACCCGGCGCTCGTAGCAATGCCGAGCCGCTGCAGTCACATCCGTGCTTCCCGGTGGCGGTTCGCAGGGCTCCGCGCCGCCCGGCGCAGGAGGCTCGGCGTCTGGGGGCGTCAGCATTTCTCGAGACGCGGGTTGGGCCGTCGCGCCCGTCGCCCTTCGAGGCGGGGGGGCGCTGGCGAGCTTCGCGAGTCGTGCGGCGAGCTCGGAGGGATCGTCGCCCTTGGCGAGCGGCGCGTGCACCATGAGCTCTGCGTCGCTAGCCGGAAGACCATCGATGCACAGGTGTGGGATGTTGTTCGGAGGGACCGGCTGGATGGGTTGCAGGGCCGTGAGCCAGAGATCGCCTTGGGTCACGTCGTTGGCGATGCCCTGATCGTCAACGACGAAGGCACTGACAGACGCCTTTCCACGCAAGATTACGTGAGGCTCGAACGTCACCACCCGGTGTTGTGCGCCAATGCACATCTCCTGCACTGACGTGGCCTTGACGACCGCCAGGATTGGCGCCGACGCGAACAGTGCATAGGCGCCGAGCGCCGGCAGCTTCTGGCAATGGCTCGAGGTGCCAAACCTCACGGGCACCACACCGTTCACCATCACGGGACGGTCGAAGGGAATGTCTGTTGCGGCACAGCTGGTCTCCTCGCTCCGGTGGCAGGCCGTGCACATCTCGATCCCTGTCGGCGGCAGCTGTTCCACGGTCAGCACGTCGTCGACAAGGGAGCAGGCTAGTCGTTCGCCGCAGTTGCAGGTGGTCACCGAAAGGCCCGTAACGCTCCCGTTGCGGCGCTTGATGCAGATCTCCCGCGGCCAGGCGCGCACGCCCCCCGCCGTTTCGGTCGTTGTGACGGCTGTGCTGCTGGCGGCCGCAGGCGGCGGAGCGATCGGTGCTGGTGCGGGGATGGTCGGTTGGGCCGGCCTTCCAGCACTCGAGCATCCCGCTGCGAGGGCAACCATCAACCAACGGCCCGCTTCCAACGTGCGAGACATGTATGGGCCATATCCGATCGAGCGCGGCCACGCTCAGGTGGCCTCATCAAAGCACGTTGTGGACGGTTCTGGTGGCACCCCTTACCGAGGGATTCTGGTAGGTCGTCAGCTGCCAATACGGGCCGTTGAGCGGCGGTCCCAGCCGCTCGTTCTAAGAGCGATGCCGTCCACCGCCGCTGAGTCGGTGCTTGATGATGCCGGCGAGCTTGACCCGTTGCTCGTGTTCGAGCTCGGGCGCCAAGACTCCGACGAGGATCACGATGCTCTCCAGGTACAGCTTGCCCAGATCGGTCTTGGCGATCGCCAACTCGGTCGCGTCAAAGGTGTCCTCTTTGAAGGCCTTGCCAGCCGTTTGGGCGTCCATCTTCATTTTCGCGAAGGCCGGACGGAGGTCGCCCAGCTTGTCCCTCATCGCCTTTGCGATGCTGATCTTCTGCAAGAGCCCGATGTCGAGGGCGTCGATCATCTGCCTGTTGTGGGCTTTGCGCTTGGCCTCAGCGTCCTCGGCGCGGGCGGCGAAGCTGTCGACGAGCTTGGCGCGCTGCTCGGGCGTGAGGATCTCGTGAAGCTCGTTGAGGAGCGCCAGCACTTCGGGGGTCGCATCGCGGATCGCGTCCTCGAAGGTGGTGCGCACCGGGTCGACGACGGCTGCCTCAACCCGACCGCGCATCAGTGATTTGAGCAGCTCATCGGTAAAGGCTCGGCGCGCTTTTCCCGATTTGCTGAGGACGATCGCGAACTTGCCGACCAGCGCCAGCAGCTGGTCATCCTGTTCCGGCGTGGTGGACAGGGCCTCGAGCGCATCGCGGGCTGATTGCTCCGGCGGCGGCGGTTGGTCGCTGGTGGCGTCGGCGGCGCTGCTGGCGGCTCCATTGCATGCCGCCAGCGCCAGTGAGAGCAGGATCACCTGTCCGCTCGTGGTCTGTGGTGCCCGGCTCGGCAAAGATCCCATGGACCCAGGTTGCCACGAACCGGCTCAGATTGGCACCAACGGTGGCTTTCCCCTGCTCGTGCCCCGGAGCGGTGGCGGGAGCGGGGGCGCAAAAAAAAACAGCGTCGAAGTGGAGAGGGGGGGGGAACCTCCACCGCGACGCTAGTGAGTTATGAGGTTGCACGAACGGTGCCAATCTCTCAGCGCCGGGTTTCGCGGACTTGCGGCTGCTGTCGCGGGCCGAGCTTTCACATCTGCATTTCACCATTGCAGGAGTGAGCGGCAGGAGTGAGCGGTGCGGGGCTTTGTGAGCGCTGCGGGCCTTTTGTGGGCGGCAGAGCCGGAAGCTGCCAGACCGTGACGGCCACGGGACGGACTTTCGCATCGCGACGCGTCGCGCTCAGATCGATGATGGTGTATTGGAAGCGGTGGGGATGGGACTTGTTAGAGAGGTAAGGGCTTATGAAGTGGATGGGGACGATGTTGGCGCTGGGCTTATTCGGCACCGTTGCGGCTTGGGGTTGCTCAGGCGATGACGACACGGGCACCACCACGTCGAGCTCGACGACCTCGACCAGTAGCTCATCGAGCTCGACCAGTAGCTCGTCCACCAGCGGCGCTGGTGGCTGCGACATCGATCCGGTCCAGTCGATGGGCACCGACCAGGTGTGCGCCGACTGTCTGGTCGATCAGTGCTGCGAGACGGCCATGGCCTATGAGGCCGATCCGACCACGGAAACCTACCAGGGCGTGTACCTTTGCGCTGACCGATCTAGCAGCACCGACGATACTTACGGTTGCAACCCCGAATGCGTCTTCCCAGCCTGCAACCAGACCGCCAACGTGTTCTTGAACAAGGCCTGTGCGGAGTGCGTGGACCAGAATTGCTGCTCCGAGAATACCGCCTGCGAGCCCAATCTGGAATGCGCGCAATGTTCGACTGCCTTCAACTTCGACCCGAGCTGCTGCAACAATTCGCTCTATGCGGCGCTGAATGCCTGCTGGCTCGGCGTCTGCGCCACGGCCTGTAACCACCTCTCTCTCGATGTCGATAAGTGCACCGGCGGCGTCGGGGGAAGTGGCGGCGCAGGCGGCAGCGGCGGCGCTGGCGGTAGTGGCGGCAGCGGGGGCAACTAGCCGACCGTCCAGCGGTGCGGTCCCGGCTCGCTAGCTAGCCGATGGGTTACTGGTCTCGAGGCCAAGCCTGGAGGCAAGTTGCGCTCTGGGGGTACGATGGCGGCATGAACGCTCCCAAGAGAGTCATCTGGGTGCTGGCGGTGCTGGCCGTGATGCCGCTCGCCTGCGAGGACGAGTCGAGCCCGAACCCCAGCTCGAGCACGAGCTCCACCGGCACCGGCGGTATGGCCGGTGGAGGCGGTGTCGCGAGCGGCGGCGGCGGCACCGGCGGCGATGGGGGTGCCGGTCCCGGCGACGTCTTGGGCTGCGAGTCCGAGTGGACGGCCACCACCGAGCTGTGGGTCGACAACGAGAACGGCGATGACGGGGCCAACGGCAGTCAGGGCGCGCCGGTCGCGTCGTTGGCGGCCGCGGTGGCTTTGGCCTCGGGCACGACGACCGTGCACGTGCAGGCTACGGCTACGGGCTACGAGGGCGTCTGCGTGACCACCGATGACGTGGCGCTCATGGGAGAGGGGGGCCGCCCGCTGGTCGACCAACTGGTCGAGTGCGACGGGCGCAATGTGCTGCTCTACTCGCGGGCCGACCGGGTACGCTTCGTCAACTTCCAGCTCGATGCCAGCGCCTTTCCAGGCCAAAGCGCCCGGGCGCTGATCTTCTCCGGCCTGCCTGAGGCGCCGATCCATCAGAACATGGGATGCGACATCGAAGCGCTGGGGCCGGGCCAGGGCCAGTCGGGGCGCAGCTTGATCAGCAGCTCGCTCTGCTACGACTGTGTGCTCGAGCACTCGTCGAGCATTGGTGCCGAGGAGCATGGCATCTACTGGACCAATCACCAGGACGGCTCGATCATTCGCTACAACTACGTCGAGGACGCCGACGGCGCGTGCCTGCAGCTCAACGCCGATCCGGAGACCTACGATGGCGGCAACGGCATTCAGGACGGTGTCATGTCCAACGGGTTGGTGGAGGGCAACCTCCTGGTCGACTGCGGCACCACAGGTGGCGGGGCGGCGCTCAACCTCGCAGGGGTCAAGCACACGGTGTTCCGCAACAACCTGATCTACGGGACGTCCATGACCGGTGGCATCGCCAACTGGGATGACGGTTACAGCAGCTGGGGCGACCCGGGCAATTTCGCCTTTGGCTCGAGCGACAACGTCTTCGTGCACAACACGGTCGACTGTCGCTCTTGCGACCGCCACGCCCTGTCGTTCCGCAATGGCAGCACCGGTAACACCTTCGTCAACAACGTGGTGCTGACCGGCTCGCACGATGCTGTCGCGGTGGATCCCGAGTCCAACACCGGTCTGGTCATCGACTACAACGTGTATCTGCCGGGCACGATCTTCGAGGATCCCGACGAGAGCTGGATTGAGTTGTCGGCTTGGCAGGCGCTCGGCTTCGACGCCAACTCGATGACCGCCGCTTTGGATGAGGTGGTCATCGATGCCGACGGTGGTGATTTCCACCTGGCGGTCGGCAGCCCGGCTATCGACGCCGCCCTGGCGATGGACGTCACCAGCGATCTGGAGGGCAATCCTCGGCCGCAAGGGGCGGCCAGCGACATCGGTGCCTACGAGTCCACGCCCTGAGCGGAGCGGTACGGTGGTCCGGCGACGGTTGGCCCTCGCCGGTCGTTACTCGTCGAACACGCCACCGATGGGGATCCAGCAGGCGTGCTCGTCCACTTCACAAACCTGCGCGTTCGGCGGGGTAGCACCGCTCTCCATTCGAGCCTTCAGGGCAGACGCCCTGAACGGACCGGTGGGGGGATCCATGCTGCCTGGAACAAAGAGCATGTACATGGGACGGCTGAAGGTCCTGGTGGGAGCCGCCAGCGAGTCAACCGACCTGCCCGGGGGCGCGGCGCCGCCCGGGGACAGCGGCACGGGGGGGGCGTCACTCGGTGTGACCACCTCACCCCCCTGAAAAGCCGACCACGACGGCTCCGGTTGCCTTGGGTTGGGTGGCGACCGAGGCGGAGGGAGCACAATCCGCATGGCGACCTCCGAAGCCGGCTTCCAGTCCTCACCCTCCACCGCTTTCGCTTCGGCGTATGCTGGGATCTTGCCAGCTTTCAATCCCCGCCGGAGCTGGTCGAGGGTGACCGGGCCTACCTGCGCATCACCGACGCGCACGACATACACATCAGCCTGTTTAGTCGTCGTCATGTCCAGAGCCTGAAGCGCCCAACACGTAAGCTTACCACGCCGAAAAGCAGGAGTGCGCGATGGGTCGAGCAACCGCTGGAGGCCGATGGGGATCTCGACGCGCCCGACCGAGCCTAGGGTTGCCGGGTGTCCATCATTTCTTGGTTCGGCTATGGTCCCGCCACCTATGAGACCCTGGAAGACTCTCGACACCGCGGACACCGAGGACGGCCGGCTCGAGTTGCTGCGTCGGGGTGGCGAGGACTTCCTGATCACCATCGACGGTCGCGTGCTGATGAGCAGCATGCTGCACAAGTCCGAGGTGGAGCTCTCGACATGGGGCTGCGGGCCTGTCCGCAATCGTTCCACGCCTCGGGTGTTGACCGCAGGGCTCGGGCTGGGGTTCACCCTCCGTGCTGCGCTCGACATCCTGCCCGCTTCGGCTCAGGTCGTGGTGGCTGAGCTGAATCCGGTGGTCGTGAAGTGGTGCCGCGGACCGGCGGCGATCTTGAGTGACGATGCCCTCTCGGACGAGCGCGTCGAGCTCGTGGTGGGTGACGTGATGGACTGCGTGCGGGATGTGGGCCGAGGCGTCAGGGCGCCCTTCGACGCCATCGTCATCGACCTCTATGTGGGTCCGGGGCCTGACCCAGGCGGTGAGTATGAAGCCGTCTATGGAGACGCGGCGCTCGCTGCGGTCCGCGCTGCCCTCAGCGATGGCGGCGTCTACGCGGTGTGGGGCGAGGCGCAGCAACCCGAATTCTACGAAAGCCTCCAGCGCGCCGGTTTTGAGACGTCTTGCGCCCGGCCTCGCGGTCCCGGGCGTCGCCACGTGATCTACGTGGGCATCAAGCCGTCTTGAGAGAACGCCGAGGGCTCGCTCGGTCAGAGTCGGAGACTACCCCTCGGCGCAGGTGGTCAGCTCAGTGGCCGCCCTGTTGGCGCTTGGCGTGTTGGTCGATGGCTTCGTTGGCTTTGTCGGACAGTTTTTCGAGCTGCAGGCCGACGACCACGCCGTTGCGTGCAGCCTTACGCCAACGAACGATGGCCGGTGCGACCACGGCCTGGCCGCTGGAGGGTAGTGCAAAGGCCACCACGACCCGCTCTTGGTCCGCTAGCTTGGCTCCACTCACGACCATCATGCCGCCGACCGAGATGTTTTGGCAGCGGGCGTCTACCGGGAGGCCGACGTCGCGACGGATCTGCACGGGTGTCACATAGGCCGCCCGGGGAGCCGCTCGCCGTCCTTCCTGTCGTCGCGGCTTGGGCAGTTTTCGCGGGGGTGGCGCCGGCGGTGACTTGGACAAGGCCTCGGCGAAGGCCTGGGCGCTTTGAGGGCGCTCGCCGACCTCCCGCTGCACTGCCGCCTCGATGGCAGCCGATACCGGTTTGGGCACCGCCTGGTTGAGCTTGTGGGGTGACACGATGATGCGTCCGACCGGTGGATTGCCGGTAAGACACTCGTACAACACCACACCGAGCGAATAGACGTCGCTCACCGGGGTAATGCTCTCTTCGTTGAGCTGCTCGGGGGACTGGTATTCCATGCCTTCCTGGCGCGCGCCCGGCGCAATGCGCACACCAGCCTCGGTGCGTGCCGCGTGACTGAAGTCGATGAGCTTGGCCACCGGCGCGTCCTCCGCCCAGGGCAGCTCATCCTGAAGCTTGGGAGGCAACATGATGTGATCCGGGCTCACGGCGCCATGGACCAGGGCGGCGCGATGGATTTTCGCGAGCGCGCGACACAGACTGAGACCGAGATCTAGGGCGTCGTCGACGGGCATCGTGCCCCGGCCACCGAGGATGCCTTCCAGGGTGTGCCCGTCGAGCATCTCCATCACCAGGTAGGGCACGTTGACTGTCTCGTCCAGGGTCAGGTCGATGGCGCCGGCATCGAGTAGGCGCACGACATGGCGTTGAGTACAGGCGGCCAACATGCGCGCTTGCGCCATGAAGGCGGTGTGTTCCTTGGGGTTGCGGGCTCGCCCGGGCCTTTGCACCTTCACGGCCACCAGGCGGCCGCTGGTCTGGTGCTCCGCCTCGAACAGCAAACTACGACTGCTGCGCGTGATTTCGCGGCGCAACTGGTAGCGACCATCGAGCGTGTCGCCAGGACGAATTGGCATCTGGCCCATGTCCAGGGTGACTCTACCACGGCGCACTGGTCGAGGAGACGAAGCGTGCGGCTCTGGCGGCTTCCATCCGCAGGCCGCGAATCGTCCGGTCGGTATTCTCTGCAGCCATTCTGCATTCCCTGTTGCCTTCCCGGCTCGAATTTGGAACTCCAGCTTGGTGGACTACCTCGTCCTGACGCCTCCCTTATGCACCCCCGCCGAGCCGGCGGCGGGGGCGTTCACTCTGGCGGCTGGGCTGGCCGGTCGGGGGCTTGAGGTCGGGTTGCTCGATCTGTCGCTGGAGATGATCCATCGGACGCTGCGGGACCCGGAGATCCCGGGTCCCGAGGTGGCGCGGGCACTCGACTACCTGGTGGGAGCCTCGAGTGGTTATGAGGCTCAGCAGCATCGATCGTCGATTGGGTTGCTGCATGCTCGGCTGAAGGGGTTCGGCAAACGCTGGCCCGGTTGGACCATGACGCTCATGGACTTGGCTGCCCCTGGGCGGGTGCACGATCCGATTGCGCTCTCGGCGGCATTGGCTGACGGGACCAACCCCTTCGCGTCGCTCTGGGACGAGGTGCTGGGGCCAGTGCTCGATCGGGAGCGACCCCGGGAGGTGTTGATCTCCCTCGCCTATCTGTCACAGCTCGCCGCGGCCATCGATATGGTCTCGTACCTGAGACACCGGGGCATCGATCCAGTTGTGGGCGGCTCGCTGCCCAACAGCCTGGCCCACAGCGGCAGCGGGCTCGAAGCGCTGCGTGGCTGCTTCCGGCGGATGATGCTGGGCGATGGCCTAGCGCTGCTCTCAGCACCTGGCGCCGCGGAGCACCTCACCGATCGTCTTGCCTGGCCCCGTTTGCTGAACCAGCGACCCTATCTGTCGGCCAGGCCGGTCGTGCCGATCCCGTTGTCCACTGGCTGCTATTGGGACCGCTGCGCCTTTTGCCCCGATCGCGGTTTGCCATGGGTGCCCGTGCCGCCCCAGGCTCTCGATGATCTGTTCACCACTGCGCCCGACGAGATTCGCGTGGCACGGCCACTGGTGCATCTGCTCGACTCGGCGCTGGCGCCAGCCCAGCTGCGCCGCTTTCTACCTGTGGCCAGAGACCACGGACTGTCTTTCTATGGCTTCGCGCGACCAAGTCGGCACTTGACCCCAGCGCTGATCGAGGACGCTGCGGCTGCCGGCTGCGCCATGTTGCAGCTCGGCGCCGAGAGCGGCAGCGAGGAGATATTGTCCCGCTACGACAAAGGCTTCGCACCTGACGAGGCTGAGGACGTGATTGGCGCAGCGGCCGCGGCTGGCATCCGAACCTACCTCTATCTGCTCTTCGGCTTGCCTCGGGAGACCCACGGCGACCGGAGTCGCACCCTCGAGTTTCTGGTGCGCAATGCCGAGGCGGTCGACTTTCTCAACCTGTCGGTGTTCAACTTGCCGGAGCAGAGCGCGCTCACCAAAGAGGGTGCCGAGCATGGCATCGAGCTAGGCGCCTTCCCCGACGACGGAGCGATCCGCCTCTACCGCCCGTTTCTCGTTGATGGCGTCGATCCTCGTGCCGAGGCGCGCACCTTCTTGGATCGACAGCTTCGCAGCCATCCACAGATCCGTCCCATGGTGCGGCGGTCGCCACGCTGGTTGCGGGCGGCCCACAACGCCATGCAACAGGTGCCGGGCCGAAGCTGAGCTGCGGCGGGTGGTCTGGTCGCCACGGATCGACGCCAAGCCTTCTTGACGGTGAAATGTGACCTCTTCAGAATTGACTCATTCAGAAATGGCGCGCTCGACCTCCTCGAGGAGCCGCTCCTCGTCGATGGGCTTGTCCATCACGACCACTGAGCGACTCACGGCCACATTCCGGCCCGCAAGCCCGCTGATGACGATCACCGGGATATCTCGCAGAGACTTGTGATTGTGCAGCTTGCGGTAAAACCCTGTGCCTGTCTCCTCCGGCATCTGGAGGTCCAATAGGATCAAATCCGGACGCTGCTCCTCCACCCGCTCCATGGCCGCAACGCCATTCTCTGCGGCTCGCACCGTGTAGCCCTTGTCCTCGAGCAGCGTGCGAACGTAGTCGCGCATATCCAGCTCGTCATCAACTACGAGAATGTCCTTGCTCATCGACCTGCTCCTTCGACTGGGGGGGCGTCCCGAACCGGACGGGCGTGGCCGTCATGTTCGAACGCCGCGTGACGTCAGTGTTTCTTCGGCTTGCTGAGCGCTCGGACGGCCCGCTCCATTTGTGCAGTGTCCGCGCCCCGAAGCATCTGCTGCAGCTCCTCACGCAGCGCCTCGGCGCGATCCGCTTCTTGCGGCACTGCGTAGTCCACACCGACCTGCTCGCAGACAAACTTAATGTACTCTTCCGGCTTGACCGGCTTTTCCAGGTAGAAGCCAGGCCCGGAGAAGGTCTTGCCGGCCATGATGTTCTGCAGGTCATCTTGGCCCTGTTCGTCGCTGGCGTGGGCGGTGACGATGACAAAGGGGATCTTCTCCCACTCCTTGTTGCGGCGCAGCTCGTGCAAGAAGCGGATACCCGACTTCCCGGGCATAACGAGATCTAGCGAGATGAAGTCCGGCGGCGCGCTCCGTACTTTGTCCAGGGCGTCGTCTCCGTCCACCGCCAGCACCACGTTGAAGCCCGCGTCCTCCAGCACCGTGGCCAGATATTCGCGCGCATCCTCCTCGTCATCCACCACCAAGATGGTCTTGTCTTCTGGCTTGGGCATCACCTACTCCTCAGCGGGCACACTTCCGTCGCCTGCCGTCTCATGGTCGGATTGGTCCCCCACCGGAGCCGGCAACCGATCGCGAGCAAACTCCATCCGAAATACTGACCCTGCGCCAGGCGTCGAGTCAACGCTGATCCGCCCGCCGTGCTCCTGCACGATCTTGCGTGTAACCAACAGCCCGAGCCCGTTGCCGCTGAGACCCTTGGTGGTGAAGAAAGTCGTGAAGACCTTGTTCTTGATCTCGTAATCCATGCCGCAGCCCGTGTCCCTGACGCTGAAGACGATGGCGCCTGCCTCCTCGCGGACCTGGATGGTGATCACGCAGCCGGCGCTCTCCGACGCCTGGCAGGCGTCGATGGCATTGGAGACCAGGTTCGCCAGGCAGGTGTGGATGTCCTCGTAGTCCATGGGAGCCGGCGCGATCCCCTCGCCCCGCTCGAGGACGACGGTGATCTGCTGCTCCGCGGCGGCCTCGACGTAGAGATCGAAAACCTCCTGAGCTACGGCGTTGGGATCGGTGGGGCGAACCTGCGGGGCATGGCCCTTGGCAAAGCCCAGAAAGCCCTTCACCAGCACCGTGATCCGCTCGATGTTCCGCTCGAGCATATTCCAGCCCCGGACCATCCGCTCCTGCGAACCGGACCGCATGCCCGACTTGGCGATGTACATGCCACCCTGCAGGCCGTTGAGAATGTTCTTAATGCCGTGAGCCAGCTGAGCGACCGTCTGCCCAACGGCTGCCAGGCGCTCGTTGTCCAGGTTCTCCTGCTCGAGCCGTTGCCATTCCCGGAGGTCGTGGAAGAACGCCGCGCTACCGATGACCCGCTCTCCGTCCTTCAGGACCGAGCCCGAAACGCGCACCGGTAGCTCCTGCCCCGCGTGATCTCGCGCCACCGTCTCGGGCAACAAGATCTTCTCCTCACCCCGGTCGATGGCCTCGAGGAACGCGCCGGGGAGATAGTGGGCGCTGTCCATCTTGCCCACCACGGTCGACGCTGCCACCTGGAACAGCTTCTCCGCTGCATGGTTGAAGATGGTGACCTTCCCCTCGAGATCCGCGGCCACGAGGGCGTCGAGGGCGTTTTCAATCATGCTGTGCTTGAAGGCGTGCTCCTTGACGAGCTCATCCGACAGGTTGTGCACCGCCGTGACGTCCGTCGACATCTCGATCACGTAGCTGGAGATGGACCCGCTCCGCGCCAGAGGAGCGGTGGAGACGACGTAGTGGGCTGGCTGGCCTTCTCGGTCCACGCCGACCTGCGCCGATTGGTAGGACTTTCCGTCGGCGAAGGTCTTCAGAGCCGGACAGTCGGGGCAGCGATCCGCGCGGTTCTTGTAGACCCGGTAGCAGTGCTCGCCCACGTGCTCACCGAAGGTGCGCTGCAGCCGCTCGTTGGCGCGCACGATGCGCAGGTCGCGGTTGATCACCGCGACGTAGCAAGGCGCCCGATCGAAGAGAATGTTGTAGGAGCGCTGCAGTGACTTGGTCTCGGTCACGTCGTAGGACATCTCGATGACGTGGGCGATCACTCCATGGGCGTCGCGGATCGGTGCGGTGTAGGCCACGAAGTGCGCGGCCTTGCCGTGCTGGTCGATCCCCTCCTCGTCGTTGATGTGCACCTGCCCGTCCTCGAAGGCTCGGGTGGCCTGGCACTCCTCACAGACGCTGTTGCGACCCTTGTAGACCTGGTAGCAGTACTTGCCCACCGCGGGGCCGAAGACCTCGGTGAACTGCTGGTTCGCGAGCACGACCTGGTAGTTGCGGTCGATGACGACGATGTTGCTGGGCACATGGTCGAACAGTTGTTCGCCCAGCCAGCGCCGGACCTCCTCGGGGACCTGCTTGGAGTTCACGTCCATCACCCCAGCACCTGCTCGACCATCTTCATGAACAGGCCGATCTCCACGGGCTTGTCCACCACTCCATCCGGCTCGGGGAGACGCGTCCCGTCCGGGAGCTCCAGGTAGTGGATCTGGCTCAGCTCCCGGGAGAGGCTCAGCCCGCTGATGATCAGCACTGGGATTTGACCCAGATCGGGGTTAGTCCGGATCTTCTGGTAGAGTGAGATCCCGGACTCCTCGGGCATCAAGACGTCGAGGCAGATCAGGTCTGGTCGCTGCTCTCTGACCTGCCGCAAGCCCATCTCGGCCGTGTCAGCGGTGCAAACCTCGAAGCCGTTGTCCTCCAGCAGGTCCTGGAGAAACTCCACGGCGTCCGGTTCATCGTCCACCAGCAGGACGCGCTTGACGGTCATCGGTGCGCGTCCTCCCGTGTGACCTGCACCGCTGCTGATATCTCGACCAGGTCAGGCGTGTCCCGGTGGCAGGTCGTGCATTGGGCGAGCCCCTCGATCTGACTTTCGTTCTTCTCGTGGCAGGAGATGCACAGCTCGTGCATCGCGGTCTTGTAGCCCGGCGCTCGGTGTCCCATGCGTTGCCCTGGGCCGGCGGGCTCGACCAGACTGTCATCCTCGTGCATCCCCGGATGGCACGTGGCGCAGGGGGTGGTGTTCGCCTCTACCTTCGCCAAGGCCGGATCGGCGTGACACTCGACGCAGCCCGCATTGAATCCCAGGTGCTCGACGTGCGCCTGGTGACTGAAGATATCCTCGGACAAATACATGTCCGTGTGGCAGCGGTAGCACGAGGTCGCCTGGGCCAAAGGCTCGTTTGCGTGGTGGCAGGAGGCGCACGTCCCGCCTTGCTCCTTCAGCCGCGCAGCGTGCGCGTCGTGCTCGAACAGCACATAGCGCCCGTTGTCGTCGCTATCGATGAGTAGCGCATCGGAGAGGGGCACTGCCGGGACCTGCTGCGGAGCCGCCGGAAAGACGAAACGGCTGATGTGCCCCGGTGCTTGATGCACCTTCTGTAATTGGACCGCACGCGGCGGTCGCGTGGGGGTTTTTTCGGGCTCGACACCGTAAATGGCATTGTCCGGCAGGCAAGCCGTGGCGAACCCTAGAGCGAGCACCAGCGCCAGAGAGTAAAGCCGAACGCTGGACAGTGGGGCGTGAAAGAAGATGGTCCGCCAGCTGGCAGGATCCAGCTTGCCCGGGTCGTGGGCCCGTTTGACGGCGGCCTGGTCGATGTTTGGAAAAACGTCGAAATGCTCCAGGCCGTACAAGAAAGCGAGAGCGGCGATGGCCAGGAGCCCAACGGTCACGGCCCACTCGGGCCAGATGGGGAAGTAGTGACCCTGGGTGGAGTGCAGGGTGGCCAGGCCGGCCACATTGACCCGGTTGAGGGACATGCCCACGATGGCCGAAGTGCTGATCCAGAACATGGCCACCGGGCTCTCGCGCAGTCTCCGCCGACTCATCAGTGCTACGGGCAGCGCCGCGCTGAGCAGCACCTCGAGCCAGAAGTTGGCCATCTCCCAACCTGGGACCAGCAGTAGCGGGGCCTTGCCTGTCAGCACAATGTCGCCGAAGCGAAGCACCAGGAAGAGGCCGAGAACGGCCGCGGAGATCCGTGCCAGACCGCTGATGGCCCCCATGGGCGGCTCGACGTCGTAGACCCGGTGGAGCACCAAGGCGACCCAGGTAATCGTCAGGCAGCCCAGGCCAATGGCGGTGACGAAGAACAGCAGGGGCAGCAGGTCCGAGTACCACAGCGGGTGGAGCCGGTAAGGAGTCGCCAGGAAGAGGGTACCGAGCGATGACTGGTGCAGAGTCGACAGGGCGATGCCGAGAATGACAAAGACGATGCTGACCTTTTCCACGGCCTTGAGCAGCCGTGGGTAGCTCATGCGCTCGAGCACTGCGTGGCTGAACTCCACGGCCAGGACCCCGAGGTAGAGCATGATGCACCAGGCGATCTCGAAGAGGGTCGAGTGCAGGTGCCAGTGGAAGACGGGGAAGACGATGCGCCACCAGATGCCGATGTCGAAGGTCAGCCCGACGGCCACGGTCGTGTAACAGGCCAGGCCGAGGAGCACAGCCCCCCGGGCCAGCGGTTGGTAACGCTTCCAATGGAAGACATAGACGAGGGCCGCCAGGGTGAACCCAGCCCCGCCGATGGGCACCAGCGCCACGACGCCGCCACCCTTCCACAGCCCCCAAGGCAGGATGTCGTTGAGCGCCACCACCGACCCGACGCCGTGGAGGATCCGCAGAAACACTACCACCAGGCCGAAGCCGGCGAGAAACCAGAGGAGAGTCTTGAGCGTTCGGATCTTCATGATGCAATGGTCCAGCGGTGGGTCACTGGTTTTCGTCCCCCTTGGTGGTCTCGCCGTCTGTTGCAACGCTGTCGTCGACCACACCCTCTGTCGCCTCCGCTGCCCGCTCCTGCTGCAGTCGCTGGCGCCGCTCGATGACCCAGTAGGTGGCGCTCATCACCGTCGCCATCCCCACGAAGGCCACGGGCATGTGGCGCAGCACGCGGAAGGTTCGGCGAGGCACCGGCGTGGCATCCGTGAGCGGCGCCACCAACTCGTCCAGCTTTAGATCCACATCAGAGATGTAAATCACCGACGTGCCGCCCACTTCCTTCTCGCCCCAGACCTTCTGGACGTACTTGTCTGGCGTGGCGCGAAGCCTGCGGTGGGCCTCGGCCAGCAGCGCATCTCGCTCGCCAAAGATGGTGGCCTCGGTGGGACAGGCCGTCACGCAGGCAGGAGGCTCGCCCTGTTCGGTGACGCGCTCGTAGCACAGGTTGCATTTTTGGATTGTGGGGACCCGATCCTCCCAGCTGTACTTGGGGATTTCCCACGGGCAGGCCACCATGCAGTAACGGCAACCGATGCAGATGTCGGCATCGTAGGAGACCGCCCCGGCAGGGGTCTTTTTCAGCGCCCCGACGATGCAAGCTTCCACACAGGCGGGCTCCAGACAGTGTCGGCACTGTCGACGGACGAACCGCCGCCCCTTCTCTGTGCGCAGCTCGAGGATGGTCGTCCAGCGTGCCGCGGACAGGTCGGTAACCCGGCGCAGCCAGCGCCACGGCTGCTCCGGCCTCAGGTGGTGGGTCTCCTGGCAGGCCGCTACGCACTGCTCACAACCGATGCACTTGGTTACGTCGGTCAGGATCGCCATCTGGCGGATGTTCTCGACCTTCTTGGCGTGCTCGACGTGCGAGCCGGTCTCGTCGATCATATCGGCTCCTCCTCTTTGTGGAGCGCCTGGGCTACCCGCAGGCCGGCGCCGGGCTCTAGGTGCCAGCTCAGCTCAGTGACCAGCTGGGTGAAAGGCAGCAGCGCCACGTGGCTGAGCTTGGTGAAGGGGATCAGCATCAGCACCAGGTTGCCCGCGAGGACGTGAACCAGCATCACGCCGTCGTAACTGAAGGGGTTGTAATGCGGGTGCATGGCCAGCAGACCGGACACGAAGGGCACGGCGATGAGCACGAGCAGCAGGTAGTCCTGGGGGCGGCTGATGGCCCGTGCGGTCCGGGAGCCAACGCGCAGCAACAGCAACAGCACCACGGAAGCCACCGCAACGAGGCTCAACCCGTCCGCCGCAACGTTGCCCATAGCCGGCCAGCTCACGCCCAGGCCGCGCTTCCAGAGCAAAATGTGGCCTGCGAGAAATAGCGGCGTGATGATGATGCTGACGTGGAACACTATGGAGGTGACGCTGAACAGGCCGCGCGCGTGCTCACCCCGCGGCAGGGGTCTCAACGCCTTGAGTGAGGCCCAGAACACGGCACCCCAGGGAACCGTCCTGCCGTTCTTGCGGCTACGGCGCCACAAGAGCAGCAGGCCGGCGATGTCGAGCCATAAGACCCGAGCCAGACCCGCGAAGAGCACCACCATTGCGGTGATGAAGAGCGGTCCGCGAGCCCACTGTAGCCAGTGCTCCATGATCGTCAGTCCTCCTGCGGCTGGGCCGGCTCGTTGGTGCTGCTCGTCGCTTCCGCCGCGTTCTTCGCCTCTGCAGCGGGCGGGTCACCCAGGATGAGCGCCTTGAGCATCAGGTCGTGCAACCCGATCCGTTCGCAGTCGACCTCATGGGCCTCCAGCAGCTCGCCCACTTGCTTCTTGCAGTTGGCACAGGGGGTCACCACATACTTGGCGCCTGTGGCCCGAATTTGAGCGGCCTTGGTCTTGCCGCCGATGAACATGCGAAAGTCTTTGATCTCGTCGATGGACACCGTCCCGCCGCCACCGCCGCAGCAATAGTTGTCCCTGCCCCTCGGGGTCATCTCGACGAAGTCCTTGCAGATGTGTCGCAGAATCTCTCGCGGCTGCTCGACGATCCATCCGCTACGAGCAATGTTGCAGGGGTCGTGGTAGGTGGTGCGCTCTTCGATCACATTGGGCTTCAGTTTGAGCTTCCCCGAGACGAACGCCTGGTGGGCTAGCTCCATGCAGTTGACCACCGGCACCCGGTCCTCGGGCGGGATGAAGCTCTGCATCCCCTCCTTGGCGGCGCGCGAGGCATGGCCGCATTCGCCAATCAGCATCACCTTGCCCCCCAGCCGCTTGAGCTCGGCCACCTGAGCCTGGATGATCTGCTCCCACATACGATCGGAATAAAATAGGCCGTAATCGATGCCGTCGAAATTGTGGCTTCCGATGGTCCAGCTCGCTCCGATGGTGTGGAGCACTGCCGCGTTTCCCATCAGCGTGTCGGCTTCCATTAGGTAGTCGGAGACCGCGGGGAAGAAGACGTACTCCGCCCCCTCGACATCGACGGGAAACTTGATGGGGTGTCCAGGGAAGGCTTCCTCCAGCTCCTCCTCCAGAAACTCGCAGGAGTCCTTCATGGCGATCGCGGGGATGGCCGAGGTGTTGCGGGTCTTGCCTTCGAGCTGCTCACGGACCGAGACCAGTAGCGCCTTGGGGATGACCCCGGACTCGGCCAGAATCCAGCGAGCCAGGTGTGTGACCATGGCGTGGTCGATCCCCATTGGGCAGCTGGCCTTGCAGCGCTTGCAGGCCGTACAGCGCCAAAACGACTCGGCCATCTCGTCGAGCTGTCGATCGGTCAGGGTGTAGTAGTCGTAAAGGCGAGCCTTGAGCTGTCCCCCCAGCGTGAAGTACCGCCGGTAGACCTTGAGCAGCAGCTCGCTGCGGTGGCAGGGAATATCCTGCGGATCCTGGCTGGCCTCGTACACCGGGCAGGAGGCGGTGCAGCGCGCGCATTTGGCGCTGACCCGAACGAAGGTGTCCAGCGCGGGGCCGTAGTTGCTGTGGGCCAGGATCGCGGCGAAGGCCTCCAAGAAGCGTCGGGGTCGCTCAGCCTGGGAAAAGGGCTCGGTGTAGTAGCTGTAGGGAGAAGTTGCGCTGGACGCCATGGGGCTCCTCGGTGCCGCTGCGCTTGTCGACAGATGGACGGGGCAATCCGTCGAGGGAACGGCCTGTCAACCAGACTGTCCCATCATTGCAGCTAGTAGCCTCTTAAGAAGCACATAGCGTGCCATACACAGCTCGACGCCACCAACAATCAGCCATCGGTGCTCGAATACTTGCGTATTATGAGGTAATTATTGGTTTTATATTCTCCTACGCTAGCCTCCAATTACGGTGATATTAGAGGAATTTATAGCGTTGTACCGTTTGTGTGACGCACGTATCAGCTTGATGTATCATTTATGATGCATCATGATGAGGTCGTGGTTCCACTCAATCTCGATCCAAGGTTCCTACCGCTGATCTTCGATTCTATCTCTCATGGAATCTTCACCATCGATTCGGTGGGCCGGATCACGTCGTTCAATCGGATGGCCGAGGAGCTGACCGGCTACGCCCGCGCCGAGGTACTCGGACAGTCCTGCGACACAGTCTTCAAGAGCGACCACTGCCAGAAGCACTGCCCGCTGAAGCACTCCATCAACTCGGGCAAGCGCGACGATGACCATGATGTCACCGTCGTCACGCGCTCCGGCCACCCGCTTCCCCTGGCGATCTCTACGGCTGCCCTGAAGGACGAAGAGGGAACCGTCATCGGCGGTGTGGAGATGTTTCGTGACCTCCGGCTGGTCACCGAGCTGCGCAAACGGCTCGAGAAGAGCTACGTGTTCGAGGACATCGTGTCCAAGAACCACGTGATGCAGCGGCTCTTCAAGATGCTGCCGCTAGTGGCCAACAGCCAGAGCACGGTGCTGATCCAGGGGGACTCCGGCACCGGGAAGGAACTGATCGCCCGCGCCATCCACAACATCGGGCCGCGAAGCGGAGAGGCCTTTGTGGCCGTAAACTGTGGGGCTATCCCCGAGAACCTGGTGGAATCCGAGCTGTTCGGCTTCAAACAGGGCGCCTTCACCGACGCCCGCCGAGACAAGCCGGGACGGTTCGCCCTGGCCGAGGGGGGCACGCTCCTGCTGGACGAAATCGGAGAGCTGCCCAGGAATGTCCAGGCCAAGCTGCTGCGCGTGCTGCAGAACAAGGAGTACGAGCCGCTGGGATCCACCGGCACCGTGACGGCGGATGTGCGGGTCATCGCCGCCACCAACCTCGATCTGGGCCAGGAGGTCGCCCTCGACCGGTTCAGGCAGGATCTCTACTACCGCATCAACGTGGTCCAGATCGCACTGCCCACCCTCGCGCAACGCAAGGAGGATCTCCCCCTGCTGGTGCGACATTTCATCGATCGCTTCAACACCATGCAGGGTCGGCGCATCCAAGGCTGCTCTGAGCGGGTGATGTCGACCCTGATGCGCTATCCGTTCCCCGGCAACGTCCGCGAGTTGGAGAACGCCATCGAGCACGCCTTCGTGGTCTGCATCGACAGCGTAATCCAGACCGACGACCTGCCCGCTCACATCCTGTCTCACGCCGAAAGAGCGGACCGCGACCGCGTGGACGATCGGGAAGAGCTCCCTCTCGAGGATGCCCAGGCGGAGACCATCCGATCCATGCTGGAGCGGCACGGGTTCAACCGGTCCCTCACTGCCAAGGCACTTGGGATCTCGCGCAACACGCTCTGGCGCAAGATGAAGCGATACAAGATCACGGTTCCCTGGTGAGCGAACGCCAATCAGAACCTGGCCCTGTGCATGGGATTTGACGCTGACCAAGTTGCTGGCATCTCGACGGTCTCGCGAGCACCCATCCTGGAGAGACTGGGGTAGTCCGAAGCCAGCCCAATGCGCTGGGCAGCCTGGTCGGCTGGTCCCTCGTCATTGGGATGTGCGGCCTGCTGGGGCTGCTGGGCTTGCGGGGCGGGCACTTGCGGCCGGTTCGTCCGGGTTGGGTAGCGGGCCGTCGTGGGGCTGCAGTGCTCTAAGCCGAGCATAGGGCTCGCAGCGCCAGTCTAGTCCCACCTCCTTGGCACTTTTCTGCACGATCTCGTAGGCGTCTTCGGGGCCAAGCGAACGGGCCATGGTGGCGAAGAAGGCGGTGCTGGCCCGGCCGAAGAGGGCGACCTTGGACAGCTCGTCGTCGGCCCGCTTCTCCAGCACGGCGAGCTTTCGCGCCTTCGGGATGCTCGGGTCCTGGTCGACTTCGGTGGCGATCGTGCAGAGCTGTGCAAAGCCGTAGATGTCGCCTGCCTTCTTCTTAGTCGCCTCCTTCGATGCCTCGGTGCGGGTGGTTTGAACCGTCTCCCCCTCATCGTCGGTCGAGTCTTGCGAGCCCCCCTTGCATGCCGAGGACAGAAGAAGTGCAGTTACGGACCAGAGCAGCACGTTGCGCATGGTCCCTTGTTATGCGAGGCCAAGGCACCGGGCAAACCGTACGGTCAGCCCAAACCCCGTGCTGTGCCCGACCAGGCCCGATACCATCGCTTGATGGCGAGAATGAAGGTGGTGGGAGCGGTCAGCTGTACCCTCGTGCTGGTTGCCTGTGGTTCGGAGAGCGACCCCTGGACCCCTGGCGGCGGGGGCAGCACGAGCACGAGCAGCACGAGCAGCAGCAGCAGTGGCCAAGGTGGCGTCGCCAGCGGGTTGAGCTTTGCCGAACGCTGCAGCGAGGCTGGAGTGTTGGCCTGCTACGGCTTCGACAGCGCCGGGGAGACCGACCCCTATCTCCACGACTCGGGATTCTCGGCACCAGCTTTCGACGACGTGATGTTCGCCGAGGGCGGCGGTGCGATCCACATGTTGGTCGAGCCAGGGAGCTCGGCGGACTCTTCCGGCTCGGCGGTGCTCGACTTTGCCCCTGGGGTTGGTGTGGGCGAGACGCTCTATCTGCAATGGCGCCAGCGCTTCTCGCCCGATTTTATCGACACCGTCTACGACGCCAACGGCTGGAAGCAGCTGCTGATCCACGAAAACACGTCCACTGCCGGCTGCTCGGACAGTGAGATCGTGGTGACGAACAACGGCGAAGCGCGCGACTTTCCCATCGTCTATCACGCCTGCAACATCTTTCATTCCCCGGTGGAGAACCCGGTGGACGGCGATCAATGGGAGCACGACCTGCAGCCTGGGGGCGACAACCGCTGTTTGTACACCTGGATGGAAGACGGGCTCGATTTTCTCGAGCCGAGCGACGACGTCGACGAGCTCGCCTGCATTGGCTATGAGCCCGATCAATGGATGACCTTTCAGCTCGCCGTTCACTTGAACAGCTGGTGCTACGAAACGCCCTACGAGCAATGCCCGGAAGACAGTCATCTCGAGCTGTGGGTCACCAAAGAAGGCACCCCGCCCGTCAAGGTTCTCGACTGGCCCATCGCCTTGCGGGTCACCACTGATCCGTCGTCTACCTTTTATGATTCGGTGCAGCTCACGCCCTACAACACCAACAAGGACTCGGCGCAGAGTCACCCGTCGGCAGAGCTCTGGTACGACTCGGTCGTCATTTCGACTGCGCGCATTGGCGAGCCATAACGGTCAAGGCACCGCCCTTGGCTATTGGAAGATGATGTCCACCTCGGTGGCGGCTGGGTAGTCGAGCGTTGTGCTGGCGTTCAGCAGGTCGCCGGCAGGGGACAGCAACATCCCCGAGGCGCTGCAGGTGTCCTGGGCGGGTCCCTCACAGGGGCAGGGGTCGTCCATCAGGAGGGCGACCGGGGTGAGGAGTCTCTCGATGATAGCGTAACTGGGCGCGGGCAGAACGCTCCCGGCCTGCCTCGAGTCGGTCGGTAAGCCGCGCAGAAGGTTCCTTCGGTCGCCTTTGGGGGAGGGAGCTTTTCTGAGCACTCTCGGTCGGAGGAGCTTCAGGCCACCTTTTAATCCACGAACGCTGCGGTCGGCACGGGTCAGCGGTACACTCGGTGATGCGCCCTCTCGAGGGGTTGCTTCGCATAAACAGTGATGGGCCGACGACGCCAAGATCTGCCGGACGATGACGCCGCAGCCGCTGCTGCGGGCGACGGGCTGCAGACGTTGCCTCGGGCGAGTCGGCCGCCGGACCTGGAGGCGCCGACCAGTCTGCGCTTCGAGGGCGCCGACATCGTCGCTCCACCTGGGATGATGATTGATCACTACCGCCTGATGCGCCGCATTGGGCACGGCGGCATGGGGGAAGTGCACCTCGCCCGGGACGTCAAGCTGGGTCGTAAAGTCGCGCTCAAGCTGGTGCACCCCAAACAGTTCGACTCTCCTGAGACGGTGGAGCGCTTCATAGTCGAGGCGCGCTTGACCGCTCGCTTCAATCACCCGCACATCGTCACCATCTATGGGGTTGGCGAGCACGATGGGCGACCCTATCTGGCGCTCGAGTACCTGGAGGGCCAGGATCTCGGTGCCCGTATGGGGGAGCGACCGCTCAGCGTGCGCGAGGCGATGCGCATCGGCCTGGCGGTTGCAGAGGCGCTGCTCGAGGCCCATGCCCACGGCGTGTTGCACCGGGATCTCAAGCCGGGCAACGTCATGATTGGGCGGGACGGACTGGTGCGGGTGCTCGACTTCGGCCTGTCCAAAGCCCTGGACACGCAAGGGCCCGTTTCGGTGCGCTTGCCGGAGCACCCGTCATCCCAGCCACCGCCGCCTGATGAACATGACTCGTGGGGTTTCGGCACGCCCAAGTACCTGGCGCCGGAGCAGTGGCGCGAAGAGGAGTGCACGACGGCTACGGACCTGTGGGCATTTGGGACGCTGCTCTACTCCATGCTCGGCCATCAGTTGCCCTTCGACGAGAATCTGCTGCGCGACCAGGCCTACATCGTCTGCACCGAGCCGGCGCCGCCGATCGATGGCCTGGTGCGGCTCTCTGCCGAGCTGAGCGCGCTGGTGCACCGGTGCCTGGAGAAGACCCCTAGCGACCGCCCGTCTGCTGCCGAGGTCGTCGAGCAGCTCAGCGCGCTCATCGGTGCGGGTGGGCCCCGTCGCTGGGGCACGAAGCACAGTCCATTTCGCGGTCTGATGCCTTTCACGGCCGAGCATGCGGATCGCTTCTTCGGGCGGGACGACGAGATCGCATCCTTCGTCGAGCGAACGCGCTTGCAACCCGTCCTGCCGGTGCTGGGGCCGAGCGGCGCCGGCAAGAGCTCGTTCGTCCGCGCCGGTGCGATTCCCCGGCTCGAGGAGCAGGAGTCATGGATCGTCATGACGATGCGGCCTGGCAGCCGCCCGTTCCATTCCCTGGCACTTCGTCTGTTGCGTGGCGATGCCGATGCGACCTTGAGCTCGTCGCAGCTGTTGCGCCGCTCGCTCACGAGCCCGAGCGAGCCGACCGCTGAGCCAGCCGCCGAGCCCGTCGACCGGCCAGTGGCGGTCACCGAGGCTGTCGAGGCCCCGGAGACTATCGACGAGAGTGTGAGGGATGAGTCGGAAGTCCCCACCAAGCTCGATCTCGACAAACTGGGTACCGGTGACCAGGACGTGCAGCGGGTGGCCGAGCTGTTGCGCGAGCGTCCAGCCCGTCTCGGCTTCGAGCTCCGCGCGCTGTCGGAGGAGCGCAGGTGCCGAGTCTTGATTTTCGTAGACCAACTCGAGGAGCTCTTCACGCTCGCCGAGGATCCCACTGCGGCTGAGCCGTTTCTCGAAGCGATCTGCGGTGCCACCGACGACGCGCTCGACCCAGTGCGCGTCATCTTCACCTTGCGGGACGACTACCTCGGGCGGGTGGCCACCGGGCCGCTGATGCGGGAGGTGTTGAGCCAAGTCACCGTCATACAGCGCCCGGATGTGGGCGCGCTGCACGAGATCCTCATCAGGCCCATCGAGCAGCTCGGCTTTCATTACGAGGATCGAGAGCTGGTCGACGAGATGGTCGAAGCGGTGGGTGGCGAACCCGCTTGTCTGCCCCTCCTCCAATTTGCGGCCAGTCAGCTGTGGGAGCGACGAGATCGGGACGGGAAGCTCTTGCTGCGGTCGGCCTACGCCGAGATGGGTGGCGTGGAGGGAGCGCTTGCCGGTCACGCCGATGGCGTGCTGGCCACGCTTTCGGCCGACGATCTGCCGCTGGCTCGCAACTTGCTGTTGCGGATGGTCACGCCCCAGCGCAGCCGCCGGGTGGTGTCTCGCAGAAGGGTCCTCGAGGGGCTCGACAAGGCGGCGCGCGAGATCCTGGCGCGGCTCACCGAAGCGCGGCTCGTCACGGCAAGCAAGATTGTCGGTGATCACGGCGTGGAGACCCTGCTCGAGTTGGCTCATGAGTCCCTGATTCGACGTTGGTCGACCTTGTCGCGCTGGCTCGACGAGAGTCGCGAGGAGCTCGTGTTCCTCGCCGAGGCCGGGCAGGTGGCCGAGCTCTGGATCAAGCGTGGACGCCGCCGGTCAGAGCTTTGGGAAGGCGATGCGCTGCACGAGTGCCTGCGCAACATGGCGCGGGTCACCACTGAGGTGCCGACACCGGTGCGCGAGTTTGTGGAGGCGAGCGGTAGCAAACAGCGTCAGCGCACCTTCCGGCGTCGCGCGGCCTTCGTCGGCGGCTTTGTGGCCATGGCCGCGATCGCCGTGGGCGCCATCCTGCTCGCCTTGTTCGTCCGCGAGCAACGGGACATGGCGCGACACGATCGCGCCGACGCTCTGCGCGAAGGGGGGCGGGCAGCCCTCGCGCAAGGTAACGTGCTCGAGGCCCGTGCCAAGCTGCGCCTGGCGCTGGAGAGCCAGGATTCGGTCACCGCCCGGGCGCTTTGGTGGCAGCTGCGTGATCAGCCCATCGTTTGGCGGGCCCACGTGGCGTCGACCACTTTCGGCGTGGCCATCTCACCTGACGCACGGCAAGTGGCTGCGTCCAGCCAAGACGGTCCCGTCTACCTCTTCGATACCACCACCCGTGCCACCCGCATTCTGCGCGGTCATGGCGATCAGGCCATCGGGGTGGCCTTTTCACCTGATGGCAAGCTGCTTGCCTCGGGGAGTCTCGACAAGACGGTTCGGCTGTGGGACTGCGCCACCGGCGAGTTGGTCAGAACGCTCGAGGGTCACGGCAGCGCTGTGCACGGCGTCGCTTTCAGTCCTGACGGCAAGCGCGTCGCGGCAGGTGCCTACGACACGACGGTGCGGGTTTTCGACGTAGACAGTGGCAAGCTCGAGATGACGCTGAAGGGTCACGAGGCGGCGGTCCGGGGCGTGGCCTTCAACCACGACGGCACCCTGCTGGCGTCTGCTGGAACGGATCGCACGGCCCGGTTGTGGAACGTCGAGAGCGGCAAGGCGCGCGCCGTGCTGCGCGGGCACGATCGCGAGGTCT
>JAUVCD010000917.1 GCA_030590865.1 Myxococcales bacterium
CGGACCCATAATAGCTGACGTCGATCTCTGGGTAGACCTCCGCAATCCGCACCTTCTCGAAATGGGGCACGCCGGTGATCCAACGCGAACGGTCGCGGCCCCGAAGGTAGCTCGTTTGGCCAGGCAAGCGCTTGACGCCGGTGGCTTCAGCGGTGCCGGAGCCGTTAACGAGCAGAAGTCGTATAGCGCTGGTTGCCGCAGTGGTGCCCGTGGCGTTCGCGGACTCTTTCAGAACGAGCTCAATCGAGGCCGGCTTCAGCAATATGCCATAGTTCATTGCTCGACCAACGAACTTGAAGCTGTCGTCAACTTGGCCGTGGTTTGGCTCAAACCGAATCGTGCCGAACAGGGTCTCCGTCGGTTCAGTCACCGTGGCTTCCGCCGGCCGCTGTGAGCAGCCACCGAAACCAGTCAAGGCTGACGCCGCAAGACCGGCCGCCAGTCGTCTCAAGTGTACCCCTCGTCGGCGCGTCAGGGTCATTATGATCCCCCCCCTCGTATTTGTTTAGCCGGCCACGGATGGGCCTGAGCATCCCCAAGACGAAGAGAATAGCACAGCGGTTGCGTGGTTCAACTGAGGCCGGGCAACAAGCTGCCGGCATGTGCAAGAGTTCCCTGTCGCCGGGACCCGGGACACTGCGAGGTTGCCAGCCGTGTGGGCAGATACCCCAAGGGGAAGCCTATATACATTCGATCCCCTTGGCCTCGGGCGCCTGCAGCCCGCACAACGCACGAAAGGGGTCTCGCCGGTCGCGATCCTGCAACTTCTGCAAGAATACAGGCGGGCGCTCCTGCGCCACGAGGGCGGATAGCTTCCGGACCTTCGCGGCCGCGGCGGTGCCCGGCGGGGAACGACACGCTCCGACGGTGGGCGCACCGAACAGGGCCGGCACCCTTCGGGGCGCCGGTTTTTTTCCCGGGGCTCGGCTAGGCCGTCAGCTCGACCTCATACGGGATGTCGTTGCGGTCGAGCTGTTCCTGCAGGGCAATGCGAACAAAGACCGCAGGCACGCCGCCGAGAACTTGCGCGAAGCGGTAGGCGCGCTTGGCGCTGACGGGGCGGCGGCCCTTCTCGAGGTCGCACAGCTGGGAGCGGGAGATGCCGAGCAGCCTCGCCATCGCGGTTTGCGAAAGCTCGCGACAAAGGCGCTCGGAGCTGAGCACTTGCGCGAAGGTGAGCGGCCCGCCGTGGAGACGCTCGAGCTGACGAATCGCTTTGCTTTTTTTAGGCATGGGCCGCTACCTCCGAGGGGGCCGTGGGGAACCTGCAGCCCGATCTCACCACGGCCTCAACCGCCGAGCTCTGGCGCCCGGCGACCACGGGTCGCGGGCCGCCGGTCGTGGGTCCGAGGTGGTGGTGGTTGGTGGGCAAGCCGGCTCCTTTTCCGTTGCGCGCCCCCGGAGCGTCAGATCAGACAAGCCTAGCTCCCAACGGGAACAACGACACAGGGACTCTACCCGCCGCAACGCCGGCTGTACACGAAAAAAGTGAACACGGACGGCACCGATCCTGTGCGTCGTCAGCAAGGCCGGTGCGAGTCCACCGCTCTCTCTTGCAATCCACCGAGCCATCGCACCGCCTCGGTGCCCGAAGGGAGGGCTCGGGGATCTCCGGGAAGCTGTTGGGGCGAAGCCTCAACGGTCTTCCCTGCCAGCGAGCCCAAAGTGACCGAGACGGACGGACGGGGGCCGCAGGCGCACGGGAGTTCGTCGAGGGCACAAAAGGGTGAATAATTGGGCGCGCAGCGACCAATGCCGAAGGCTATGAACCCTTTTTTTGGGCGAGCTGGCGAGTTGCGCATTGTCTAAGTGCGCGAAAATAGGAGGGTGCGACCCGCGCATAGTGGTGGGGCATGACCCATGTGGTTGGTAACAATGCGCGGGTCATATGCGCGGGCGTTGCCCGCTATATGAAAGTCACATGCGCAAGTCATATGCGCGGGCGTTGCCCGCTATACGCAAGTCATATGCGCGGGTCGCTGCGGATATCCGCACTGACCCTCCGGGGGTGAAAAAAGGTGGAGTTGGGTTCATCCGGGCGCCTGCGCCCCCTGGCCGCCGTGAATCCGACTCCGCCCTCAGTCCTCGCCGTCGCTCAGCAGCAGGCGCGCTTTTTGGAGCGTCCGCCGGACACACTCCCGGACCGCCTTCTCCGACATGCGCCGGGGCCGTCGATAATGAGCAGGCCTCGAGAGAAACAGAGGGCCTTGATTCGTGCCTTGGAGCTCCAACCACGCGTTGAGGGCGTCTCGTACGCGTGTTGGCAGCCGAAACGTAATGGCCCCGGCTGCCCGCACGCCGTTGATCCAGAAAACCCCGCGCTCTGAGTCGTAGTCCTCGACGTTACCGGCCGCCGCGTCGGCACGCCTGACCCCGGCTTCCACCACCAGCCCCACGAGGGCTCGGTTTCGTATCAGGTACTCGCCCTTGCGGGCGGCACAAACCTCATACGCGGCTTCTATCAATTCCGCGCGGCACGGCGCGGGGCGCCTCTCTGCCGGGCGTGGACGCTGGGCCCGAAGAGCCATCGCCTCTCTGGCTTCGGCACATCGTTCCTGCGCCAGCTCCCGCCGAATGACCGCTGTCGACAACAACCCCCCGACCGTCGACAAGACGTACCGCACCGTCGTGGGTGACAAATTGTCACCTAGCTCGGCTCGCAAATTTCGATATTTCTCGATGTCGAGCTCGGTCCAGTTGATGTCGTCGATGCGTTTGGTGCCGTCGTGGATGAGCCCGGCGGCCTTGCGCAATCCCCACGCGCGGATCTTTTTGGACGCCTCTGGAACAGTGGCGAGGTAGTTCGCGACGAGGCCGGTGTAGGTTTCGCCCTGTGGCTGGTTTTCACTCCTGCGCCGCATCGACCGGTTGTTGTTGCGTCGGCACGGGACGTGAAGAACGGCCAGGTTTGCTTCGAGCACGGACTCGTTCAGCTCGCCTCGGCTCACGGCGTGCCGCAACACACCGCCGACCGCGTGCGCCATGCTCCTGACTGCATTGGCGG
>JAUVCD010000311.1 GCA_030590865.1 Myxococcales bacterium
GGCGCGGTCGTATCGGCCCAGCCTTTCACAGCTGGGCGAAACGCCTGCCCGACACGCATCCTCCGCCTGTCGGCGGGCCTGACATTTCGTGTCACACCGGTAAGAGGAGCCGCACCCCAAACCGACGGCCGCGAGCGCCAGTGCCAGCCCAATCAGCGGAAAAGGCGAGCCCCGGAGGCCTTGCCCCGCTGGCCTCTGAAGCAGTCTCGGGCGTCCAGAGAGATGAGCGCTCATGAGAAGGCCAGCATAGCCGTCATCCCGTCCAGAGGGTCCGAGAGCTGAGCGGCGAGGGCGAGCGCAGCGGGACGGGTTGGTCACGGGCGATGGTGAAACTTCGCTGCAATTGGATCGCAATTGATCCAGAACTCTCGCGCTAGACTTCTTTGCATCCAGGTACTTAGGAGCCCCATTCGGTGGGCACAATGTGTGCAAGTGTAGGCAGCGGTCCCGCTTCGTGCAGAGTCACCCATGGCCCCAGGCCGAGCCCTCGTCATGACCAAGATGAAACGAAAAGTCACCGCTCACCCTCACCTCCGTGGGTTGCTGATCGGTATCATGCTGGCCTGCGGAACCGCTGCTTGCGCCGTCGAAAACGAGGACGGGCTAGACACGCCCCCCACCAACTCGCCCGACCCGCCAGGTGGCAAAGCTGACTCGCCGCTCGGTCCTCAGTTCAGCGAGGACCGGTGGGCCGAAATCGCAGCCCGGTGCACCGCGCCGGCGAGCGACGAGCCCATCGTCTACGGCAGCGACTTCAAGTGGGACTACTCGCCGGAAGAGATGGCGGCTCGCTTCCCCGAGATCTACGAGTCCGGTAAGCGCCTATCCCAACGGGCGCGCTTCGACGCAGAGACTGGGACCTTCATCCTGCCCTCCGAGGATTCCTGGGGCGGGCCGGTGACCTTGCCCAGGCGCTTCGTCGAGAACGTGACCTTGCACATCCAGCAGGCTCTCGAGCACAGCTACGCCGAGCACGTCTTCTTCCCCGACATGGGACACAACCACTTCTTCATCCCCGAGACCCACTGGGACGCTGAATACGCCGGCACCCCGGTCGACCAGACGTCGCCGATGTACAGTCGGCTGCTCGACGACCCCAAGCTCCTGGTGTTCTATCACACCGCCGAGCAGCTCCAGACGCTGGACGAAGACGGCGAGCTGCTACCGGATGAGTGGATTCAGTGGCGCCACCAAACCCGGAACGTGGTGGGGGACAACAATTGGGAAGGCCACATCGAGCTACTCCAAAACCCCGAGAGCCCAGCCAACACGGCCCACGACTATCCCGGGCACCGGTACTACGGCGCTGGCTTCAACCTGAGCGCGAGCAAAGACGGCTGCTTCCCCTTCCGGGACCAAGGCGAGCTGAAGTGGTACGACCTGAGCTTGGACGACTTGCCCTACCCGTCGGATGATGGCGGCGGCTACCTCTGAGCTGCCCGTCGCCGACGGTGACGAAGGCGCTGGTCCCACCATGGCAGCTTAGCGTCGCGATGATCCATTTGGCGCGCCGCGAGGCGCGGTGTACTCGTCTGTCAGCTGCGCGTTGGTGCGCTCGAGGACCACTTGCCCTTCCTTTCGTCGCTACGCCAGGCAGTCGGCCGTGCTCGACTGAGCACCCTGGTGATTATCGTCAGCGCGATCCTCTTGGTGATCGCCCTGCCGATCCTGTCGGTGGCCCGGGCCAACCCCATCGTGGCCAGTATCGTGCTGAGCCCGCTGGGCCTCACGCTGGTCGGGGCGACGCTCAAGCGGCTCGGCTTCGGCATCTGGACCATCATCATCATCGCGGGCGCCCTGGTCCTCTATGGCGCCTACTTCAGCTACACCAGTTTCGGCGAGCGCAACCACGACGGGCCGTCCCACTTCAAATACGTCGAGTACCTCGCCAAGCACGGCTCGCTGCCGCCGCCCTCCCACTGCTTCGTGTGCCACCATCCGCCGGCCTATTACGGGCTGGCTGCGGCGGTCTATCGGCTCTGCGCCTTGACCAAGCTAGTGCGTCCAGAGAGCGGGATTCAGCTGTTTTCGATAGTGCTGATGACCGTGTTCATCATCTACGCCGTACTGATTATTCGCCGCTTCACCCAGCGCGAATCGGTCATCACGCTCGCTACCGCCCTGGTCGTCTTCTGGCCCTACACCTTCATCAACTCGGTGAGGCTACATAACGACATCCTCGTCACCACACTGATGGCGGCGGGGCTCTACTATCTAGTGAAGTGGGACCAAGACGACCGGCCCACGGACCTTTGGGTCGCCGCGGCGGTCACCGCCTTCAGCGTGCTGGCCAAGTCGAACGGCTACATCCTGGTGACGACGCTGGTGGCGCTGATCGGCTACCGACTGGTCTTTCGACCCAACCGGCTGGTTTTGCTCAAACGTTGCGCCCCACCTCTCTTGACACTCGGTGTGACGATCATCGCCTTCATCGTCACGCGGACCCTGACGACTCACGCCGAGATCGGTGAGAACGTGCTGGGCGCGGCCTACAAAATCCACCCGCGAGACTACGTGGGCAACGAGCCGCACAACTACCTCTACTTCGACCTGAAGAGCTTCGTGGAGGAGCCCTATCTCCTATCCCGCACCGACGGCTCGGGGCGCCAGTATTTCTGGAACCATCTGCTCAAATCGAGTCTTTTCGCGACCCACAACGAGGTGCCCGACCTGGAGACGGCCTACCGCCTCAATCGGCGAATTGCCGAGATCATGAACGTCATGGTGCTCGCGATGCTCGCCTACCTGCTGGCGGGCATCGCTCTGATCACCAAGCAGCGCTTCCGGCGCTACCTCGTCCTGGTGCTCAACACGGCCCTGTTCCTACTGTTCATCATGGCCTTCAAGGCCCTCATCCCGTCGGCCCACCACAACGACTTCCGCTTCGTCTACCCAATCGTCATCGCCCTCAGCCTCGGCTACGCCCTGGTCACCGCCTCCCATAGGGACAAGCAACGAGTCTTGGGATACCTGGGCGTAGTGCTCGCCGGCAGCTTCATCCTGCTGTCGATAGTGTATTACCTGCCCAAATACGATCTGGTGGTGAACTACCTGCCTCGTAAGGTGCTGCGGAAGAAGGAGAACGCGCTGTCGACCGTGGTCCCCGCCCGCACCAAATGGGACAAGCGGTCAAACATCATCATGGCCGGCGACGAGTTGGTGGAGATGGCTCTCGCGCCCCATCGAACGGTCAAGACGATCGATCTGTCGGTGGACCACAACGACCAGTACGAATTGACCATCTTTGGTCAACAGGAGACCCGCAAGATCGTCGTCGGACCGTTCATCAAAGAGGGGCACGAAGGGCTGGCGCGATACACCCAAGAAGTGGAGCCCCCGGTGAAGAAGGTGCGCGCCATTCGCCTGTGGCCCTTTGGCGGGGACCGCCGCTACTCACTCGGCCATCTGATCGTCAAATAGGCTGGCCCCGAGAGCCGTCGGCCGGCCGCTGGCGAGAACAGGAGCAACCAGCGCCGCCACCTCGACCGGTCGGCGCTGCAGGAACAGGGAGGCCCTTGCTGGTCGCCGGGGACCGGGAACAGCGAATTCTTCGGGGCCAGTCCCGACTGGGCACGACCCCGCTAGATCCCCGACAGAAGTTCGTATATTCCTGCCTCCGAGATGAGGCCTGTGCGCCCCGGCAGAAGCATGCTTCCCTCACGCCCCGCCGCAGCACCCGGCGCAAAAACCACCTCCCGCAGGGCAGTCATCGAGGCCCTCGCGGAGCAACCGCCCAGAAGGAAACGAGTCATGCCCGAACTGATCAATCACGAGCTCGTCCCGGAACACGAACTCCGCCACATCAAGTATGAGAACCGACCGGTGCTCGGGCGGGACGGCAAGCCCATCGACGGTCTGCATGTCGCCTGGGTGATGCTGGACAACGAGGCGCAGCTCAACTCCTACACCACCGAAGCGGTCAAGGACGTCATCTTGGGATTCCAGCGGGCGAGCTTCGACCGCCGGGCCGTCGCGGTGGTGTTCACCGCCGTGGGGCACAAGGCCTTCTGCACCGGTGGGAACACCAAAGAGTACTCGGAGTACTACTCCACGCGGCCCAACGAGTACCTGCAATACATGCGACTGTTCAACGAGATGGTCACCAACATCTTGCTCTGCGACAAGCCGGTGATTTGCCGGGTCAACGGGATGCGCATCGCCGGTGGCCAAGAGATTGGAATGGCCTGTGACTTCACCGTAGCCGGCGACCACGCCCGCTTCGGCCAGGCTGGCCCAATCCACGGCTCGGCACCTGACGGCGGATCGACCGATTTCCTCGATCTGTACACCGGCTACGGCAAAGCCACCGAGTCATTGGTCCTCTGTGAGCCCTGGTCGGCCCACATGGCCCTCCGGATCGGCCTGATCAACGACATCGCCCCGGTCTACAAGAAGGACGGCAAGTTCATCCCCAACCCCTTCGTCATCACCGACCGGACGCTCGACGAATTTGGTCGCCCCGTCTACGGCGAGTGGCAGTCCGGCGCAGCCAAGAAGGACGCCAAAGCGCTGGTGTCCGAGTGCGAAGTCGATCTCTCCAAGCTCGATGCACTGGTGGACAGCTACGTCACCAAGGTGATGCACACCTTCCCGGACTGCACTCGCAAGACCTTGCAGAGCCAACGCAAGAAGAAGCTGATGCACTGGCATGCCAACAGCGAGAGCAACCGGTCGTGGCTCGCGCTCAACATGAACACCGAGGCCGCAGCAGGCTTCCCGGCCTTCCAGTTCGGCGAGCGGGGCGCCAAGGAAATCGACTTTGCGCTGTTGCGCCGCCGAATCGCTGAAGGAGCGCGGTTCGACCGCAACCTGATCCTCGAGGTTCTGCCCGAAGCGGCACGCAAACACGTGGCCGAGACTTGGCCGGTGAAGTGATGGCGACTGACGACACCTCTCGGATCGAGACCGAGCTGGTCGAGGATGGGGGTCTGCTCCACATCCGACTGGCTGGCGGCAAAGGCAACATCCTGGACATGGCCATGATGGGCGACATCGAGCGCGCCCTCGATGGCCACCGGGACGACCAGGCCCTCAAGCTGATCCTGATCAGCAGCTCGCCCAAGTATTTCTCTTTTGGCGCCTCGATCGAAGAGCACACCAAGGACCGGGTCGGCTCGATGCTGCCATCCTTCCACCGTTTCATCCGTGCGGTGGCGAGCTATCCCGTACCGGTCGCCGCACTGGTGGAAGGGCGCTGCCTGGGCGGCGCCTTCGAGCTGGTGCTGGCCTGCCGCTTCGTCTTCGGGACGACCAAGGCCATCTTCGGCTGCCCAGAGATCAAGCTGGGCGTCTATGCGCCGGTCTTGGCTGCCCTCGGCCCCCATCGACTGGGGGCACCGACGGCCGAGCGTCTCTTGCTGACTGGCGCCGATCTCACCGCCGCAGAAGCCCAGCAACGGGGCTGGCTAACCGAGCTGCTCGAAGAGGGCAAGCCCCCGCAACAGAGCGTGCTCGACTGGTACCGGAGCCAGCTCGCTCCGCTCTCGGCGCTGTCCTTGCGCCAGGCCAACCAGGCCGCCCATGACGGTGGCGGCTTGGGCCAGGCCTTGGCCACCCCCATCGACCTAGTCGAGAAACGGTACCTCGGTGAGCTGGTCCCCAGTCACGATGGCAACGAGGGCATCACGGCCTTCATGGAACAGCGAAAACCCAAGTGGACCAACAGCTGAACAACGGTCTGCGCAGCGTGGTTGAAACACCAAGCTGATCTTGGCATAAGCTCTAGCAACATAGCCCCACACCCATGCTAGGGTGCGGGCCCCTTAACCCCCAAAGGGAGTAGACCGATGGCATTGAAGATTACCGAAGAGTGCATCAACTGTGCGGCGTGCGAGCCTGACTGCCCGAACGAGGCGATCAGCGAAGGCGATGACATCTACGTCATCGATCCGGCCAAGTGCACCGAGTGTGTAGGAGCCCACGATGAGCCGCAATGCGTCGAGGTGTGCCCCATCGACGACTGCTGCGTGAAGGATCCGGATCACGCCGAGACGGAAGAGCAGCTGAAGGCAAAGCACGACGCGCTTCAGGGCTAGGTCTGCGCCAGGGAGGTGGCCTGCGCAGCAGCAGTGATCTGCCACCCATGAGTGGCAGGTGGGGGGGGTGCCCAGCTCCCGAAACGACCGTTGGCCCATTCGCAGGCTACGCCTGATCGCAACAGGCGCGGCCCAGCGGACCAACTTGACGTCAACACCCTGCGAGCACGCCCATGCCGCAGGTTGGGAGTGAATTGTGAACATCGACCTGCTGAAGCGCCTGTGCGAAACGCCTGGAGTGTCTGGCCGTGAGGAGCGCGTTCGCGCGCTGATCGAGGAGGAGATCAAAGGACTCTTCGATGAGGTGGAGACCGACCCCCTCGGCTCACTGATCTGCCGACGCCACCCGCGCTCCGAGACCGCCGACGGAGAGCAGCGGCCGCTTCGGGTGATGCTGCTCTGCCACATGGACGAGATCGGGTTCTACGTCTCCCACATCGACGACAAGGGTTTCCTGTGGCTCGACCCGGCCGGCGGGTTCGACCCACGAAATCTGTTCAGCCGCCGGGTGTTGGTGTGCACCGATGACGGTGACCGGCTCGGCGTAATGAACCCGTGCACCCCACCGATCCACCTGTCCGAGCCCGAAGATCGCAAGAAGGTGCCGGACCTGAAGGACTTCTACGTCGACCTCGGCCTGCCCAAGAAGAAGGTCGAGAAGCACGTTCGAGTCGGCGACTACGTGGTGATGCACGAGCCCTTTGCCGAGGTGGGCGACAAACTGGTGAGCAAGGCCTTGGACAACCGCATCGCCTGCTGGCTCGGTATCGAGATCGTCCGCAAGCTGCACAAGAACAAGACGCCTCACAGCTGCGAGATCGTGGTGACCTTCACCAGCCAAGAAGAGGTGGGTCTCCGGGGCGCACGCAGCGCAGCCTTTGCCGTCCGACCAGACGTCGGGATCGGCCTCGACGTTACGCTGGCCTGCGACACGCCCACCGTGGCCGACCACGAGCAGGTGACTGTTCAGGGCAAAGGCTTTGCGCTTCACGTCAAAGATGCGTCCTTCATCGCGGATCACGGGCTGGTCAAAGAGCTCGAGGCGGTGGCGAAGAAGAACAAGATCCCCTACCAGCGGTCGATCTTGCGACGAGGCGGCCAGGATGGCGCGGCGGCCCAACAGGCGGCGGCAGGTGCCAAGGCCATCGGGGTGACCGTCGGCACTCGCTACATCCACACGGTGATCGAGATGATCGATCGCGGGGACCTGCAGGCTGCCCACGACGTACTCGCAGCCTACTTGGCTTCGGCGACCCACACCTAAGCCACTAGGCGGCGGGACCCGCTCCACCCGACAGCGGGGCTGTCAGCGAGCTGGATGACGACCGCGACGCCCACCCGGGGCGGGTCGCCGGTCGCCGCAACAACACCTTGGGCTGCTCCGGCGTCCCAGCGCGGTGACGTCGCTTGAATACCCTGCTGGGCACGCGTAGCGTTTGATGCATGACATGGCGAACGGCGACATGGGGTGGAGTTGCAGCGGCGGCCCTGATCGCAGCTTCGAGCTGCAGCGAGGACAGCTCGGGTGGCGAGGGCGGAGCAGCAGCCGGGGGCGGTAGCGCGGGCTCGGGCGGACAAGGCCTGACGGCTGGAGCCGGCGGTAGCGGAGGGACGTCCACAGGGACCGGTGGCGCCGGGGGCGAGGGCGGATCCCTCGAGTGCTTCAATTTCTCCGACGACCCGGACATCCCGCTGGCGCTCGATGGCACCTTCGTTGCCTCAAGCCCGACCTGGAAACGCCCTCACGACGATCCGCCCGTATGCCCTGCGACGGCTCTGCTGCCCGACTCGGCCGCCGAGGTGCCCCAGGTGGTCTATGCGTTCTGCAATCCCGACTCGGTGTCCCACACCTACGACTTCGAGATGCTCGCTCAGGACGGGCCCAACGATGAGCCCCCCTTGGACGATCCGTATCTCGTACTGTACCAGGGCATCGGCATTGCCTCCGATCCGTTGCAGTGCCTGGCGGTCAACGATGACATTCCAGACGCGATGACGGTGAAGGACTCGGAGATCCTGGGCGTCACGGTCCCCGCGGGCGGCGCCGTCACCATGGTCGGCACGACCTTCACCTTCGACCCCGGTGACGGCACGGGAATGGGCTACTACGTTCTCGTCGTGACGAACGCCGACTAGCGGCGCTCGTGATCCCTCGGGCTGGGGGGTTGAGGATAGGCCGTAGACGCGCCCCTTTTTGGGGTTCGGCCGAAGTTTCCGTAACGTAACTTGTGCGCAAATCGAGGGCGCCATCGCTATAGGATTGGGCCGTCATGAAGCAGCTGACGGCCCTGCCGGAGCGGCCCGACTCGGTCACCGACAAGGCCTTGAAGAAGGAGCTCCTCGACGCTTACGGGGACGGGGTCGCTCGATCGGGGTCAAGCTCGGTCGCGCCCCATCGACGGTGAGCCGCGAGGTCGCCCGAAACGGCGGAACTCCACTCGGAGTCTGGCAGCACCCGTGTGCGTGCTGCGCGAGGCTCGCGTCGGTTTGGCCTAGCTAGTTGCTGGCTCGAAACCCCTTTTTTCGCGCGAAGCGGTTTTTGGGTGGGGCCCCGTCGCCGAAGGCACGTGCACGGGTGACGCGCTTGCGCGTCGGGACCCGAAACCGTGAGCGCAGCGAGCGATGGGGCGGGGTTTTTGAGCTGCATCTTTGTGAAGGCCCCGAGAAAAGACGCTAGTCGGCCAACAGGAGGCGCTCGCGAAGGTCTCGCGCGCCCTTCGCCCCGCCAGGGGCGCGCGAGACCGCAGCGCCTTTCGGGCCGGAAGCTAGCTAGCGCCCGCCGCCCCTTTTCCCTCGACCACCGCTCTTAACTACGCCACATTCCCTCGCCGCCGGGCTTGCCCTGCTGAGCAGTCCCAAGGAGCCCGATGCACCTGCCCGAAACCCTGTTGTCGCTCACCGACGAGGGGATCATCGACGAAGTCCTGCGGCCGCTGAAGAGCGGCAAGGAAGCCCAGATCTACTTGGTCACGGCGGGCGGACAGGTGCGGGTGGCGAAGATCTACAAAGACGCGTTGCAGCGTTCATTCAAGCAGCGCGCCCAGTACACGGAGGGGCGACGGACGCGCAACTCCCGTGACCAGCGGGCGATTCGGGGGCGCACGCGTCACGGTCGAGCGCAGGAAGAGGATGCTTGGAAGTCGGCCGAGGTCGACGTCTTGTACCGGCTGGATGCGCAAGGGGTGCGCGTGCCCACCCCGTATAACTTCATCGATGGGGTGCTCATCATGGATCTGGTGCGGGGCGCCGACGGGCAGCCCGCGCCGCGCCTAGCGGAGCTGGCGCTCGACAGGGAGGTGGCGCACGCCTACTTCGAGCAGCTCTTGCGCGAGGTGGTCAAGATGCTCTGCGCGGGCATCGTGCACGGCGATCTGTCGGACTACAACGTGCTGGTCGATGCCGAGGGGCCGGTGATCATCGACTTTCCCCAGTCGGTCGACGCGGCTTCGAACCGCAACGCCCGCAATCTGCTGATGCGCGATGTCGACAACCTGAGCGCCTTTCTCGCTCGGTGCGTCCCTGGCGCGCGGCGCAGGCCCTACGGGCAGGAGATTTGGGCGGCCTACGAGAACAATCGACTCACGCCCGAGCTGGAGCTGAAGGGCCAGTTCCGGCGCTCCACCAAGGCGGTGGACATGGGCGCGCTGCTCGAGGTGGTCGAGGACGCCAACGAAGACGAGCGGCGACGGCGCCAGGCGTCGGACGCAAGCGGACCGCCACCGCGGAGGCGGGAGGTGCTCGTCGCGTCCCCGACGAACAACAAGTCTCGCAACGGTGGGCGCCCACGCAAACGCGGCCAAGGCGGGACGGCCAAGGACCGGAACGGGCCGGGAAAAGGCGCGCCGGCCGACCAGGGCTCAAATAGCGCAGCACGCCAGCTGACCGAGCGGCGCGGAGCGGCCGATCAGAGCGCCGTGATGCGTGCCGCGGAAGGCGATGCGGCCCCCAAGCGGCGACGACGGCGACGACGTGGCGGAGCGGCGCAGGGGACCCCGGGTAGCTCGCCACAGCGAAACGAAGCCGGGAGCGGCCAGGGGCGCGGGTCAGCAGCTACGCGCGGGCCGTCTGCCGGGCCGTCTGCCGGCCCGCCAGCGGCCGACCAGGCGGCGGCCCCCAATACGCCCACCCCGCGGAAGCGCCGTCGACGAAGGAAGCGCAAGGGGGGCTCGACGCAGACCGAGCGAACACGCAATCGCGCGGACTAGGCGCCGCACACCCCCGCAGGTAGACCACACCCGACTTCGGCGAGGCGGCCGAGGATAGCTCGCATGAACGCCCTTTTTGGGGCTCTTACGACGTTAACGGCTACACGCCCCTGAGGCGGCCCGAGTTCTTGAATGATCCTGGGGCGGACCACGCCAGTAGCCATCACACGCGTTCGTCATCCACGTTGGCGAGGAGTGGATCGCGAAGGTCCTCCAGCGGCTTCGAACCACACCCAGTGAGAAGCGCGACAAGCTGCACCGTTTGAGGCTGAACCTCACGCGGAGGCCAGAGGCGATGCGGGGTTGGCCACGGAAGGTCGTTCGATTTCGCTAGTCCCGATCCGTGCGCCCTAGCGTGGCCACCAGCAGC
>JAUVCD010000574.1 GCA_030590865.1 Myxococcales bacterium
GAGGGTCGCCACGGCAGCGTCGATGCGTCCTGTCTCGATGTAGGACAGGAACGTTCGGGACTCGGCCTCTGCGCTGTCCCGCGCCAAGAGGTGCTCGATCAGCGTTTCGGCGGTGACGACCCCGGTCAGCGACAGGCCGCCGTCCAGGATGGTCAAAGGCACCGACGAGACCGAGAAGCGCTTGCCCAGTGCTGGGAAGCGTTGCACGTCGATGATGCTACTGGTGACCTGGCTGCTCGCCAGCGCCAGGCGATTGGCCACCTGCACCGCTCGAGCGCAGTGAGGACAGGCAGGAGAGACGAAGACGAACAGCTCGGCCGGGCGGTCGAGTCGGTTCAAGTCCTCTGCCCAGGGCTCGACCTCGCCGGTGCCTTGGTGAGCCATGCCCACCAGGGCGGCGACGAAGGGAGGTGCCTCGAGGCCCTCAGGCAGACACAAGCAGTGGATCGTGGCTTGCCCGCTGCGGCCCAGC
Source organism: Myxococcales bacterium (assembly GCA_030590865.1). Lineage (GTDB taxonomy): Bacteria > Myxococcota_A > Polyangia > Polyangiales > Polyangiaceae > JAPYTK01. The sequence continues at coordinate 473 of JAUVCD010000574.1, forward strand.
GTCAGTGCCGGTCGGGCAGGTGGCTCGGGTCCACCGCTCCGCTCCAGCATGACGGCCGCCGGGGCTGCCTGGGCGATGGCTTCGGCCAGCTCGGCCAGTGCACGGCCCATGGGTGCCTGCTCGTCCTCTTCGTGAAGGACCAGGCGCAGAGGCGTTGCAGGTGTGCCGATCTGTGTGCCGATGGCGTCGAAATCGAGCTCCCCAGTCATCGATGCGTTCCTCCAATGAGACCTCAAAGGTCGATCAAGTGCGGCAGGATCGCGCGCAGGTCGTCCCCTGGCTCATGTACCGCCGTACAGCCGATGAGCTCGTCACAGGTCGAGTTGAACGCAATCCCGAGCCCGGCCCGGCGGGCGATGCTCACGTCGTTGAAGTTGTCGCCGACAAAGGCCGTCTGGGCCAGGTCGAGGTCGTATTTTGCGACCAGCCAATCGAGGGCGCCGCTCTTGTTCTCGACGTCGAAAGGGGTAGGGCGCCAGCCGATCAGCTTGCCTGGGCGGTCGAAGAACAGCTCGTTGATGAAGATGTCGTCGAAATACCCCATCAAATCGAACTTCTCGAGCACGATGTTCAGACTGCCCGAGACCACCGCGAGCCTCAGGCCAGCACCTTTGAGGGTCTCGAGCACGTCGTGGACGCCATCGATGAGCCGCAGCCCGTCGATGGCCGCCAGGAGCTTCCCTCGGGTGACGGGGCCCTGCTCGCGAAACAGGGTGATGTCACTCTCGAACCAGGCCGAATAGGGGATCTTACCAGCGAAGTAGTCGTCCCACCCCTGTTGGCGCTTGTCCCGGTCGGTGCCGAGGCGGTCGTGTAGCGTCTCCCAGACGAAGGTGGTCTTGCCCACCAAAGTGCCGTCGACGTCGAAGCAGACCAGGGGGTAAGGCTTGGCGTTCATCGGATTTTTAAGCTAGTAGAGGGCCTTGTCACGGGACTGGCGGCGAGTCTATCCCTAGTCGCGCCGCTTCGCGCCCGTGGTTCTGGACGGCTCGGCAAGCACTGACTAGCCTGCGGGCGCAGTGTCGGGGGGTATCACCAAAAGGCAACATGGACGATCCCTTCCACATTGAGTCGCTTGGACCAGCTTCAGTGCGCTCGCCCCTCGATTTGGGCATCAAGCCAGGTGACGGGCTTGCCGATTTCACGGCGGAAGAAGCCCGGGTGGTGGCCGACCTGTCGATGGAATCGCTGCGGGTCTTCATGGCGCGAGGGGAGGAACCCCCGTCGCTACAGCGCGCTGGAGCGCGCCATAAGATCTACTTCGATCCGTCAAAGCTCAAGGTGGGTATCGTGACCTGTGGCGGGCTCTGCCCGGGCCTCAACGATGTGATCCGGGGTTTGGTGATGACCCTGTATTACGGCTACGGCGTCCGCAGTATCCAGGGGTTTCGCTACGGCTTCGCAGGGCTCAACCCCGAATACGGTTATCCGACCACCGAGCTGACGCCGGACACGGTACGAGACGTTCACCGTGCCGGTGGCACCATCCTCGGGACCAGTCGTGGTGCGCACTCGGTCGTCACGATGGTCGACACCCTCGAGCGCATGAACATCCGGCTGTTCTACGCTATCGGCGGTGGCGGGACCTTCCAAGGCGCCCTGGCTCTTCACGATGAAATCAAGCGGCGAGGGCTCAAGATCGGCGTGGTCTGTCTTCCCAAGACCATCGACAACGACATCCCACTGGTCGACCGCACCTTTGGGTTTCACACCGCCGTCGGCCTAGCCGACGAAGCCATTCAGGCGGCCTACTTCGAGGCCAGCTCGCTGGCCAATGGCGTCGGCCTGGTCAAACTGATGGGTCGGCACGCCGGCTTCATCGCGGCCAACGCGGCCCTGGCCAACCGCAACGTCAACTTGGTGCTCGTGCCGGAGGCTCACTTCGAGCTGGAAGGCAAGCGCGGCCTCTTCGCCTATATGGACGACCGCATTGGCAAGGGGAAGTCCACGGTCATCGTGGTGGCCGAAGGGGCAGGGCAGCATCTGCTAGAAGCCACAGCCACCACCGATGCGTCGGGCAACGTGAAGCTCGGAGACATCGGGCTCTTCTTGAAGCGGGCGCTCAACGAGCGGTACACCGGAGGGGAGCGGAATTTCTCGCTCAAGTACATCAATCCCAGCTACACCATTCGCTCAGCCCCAGCGTCGCCGAGCGACGCTATCTTCTGTGGCTATCTGGCCCAGGTGGCGGCTCACGCCGGCATGGCAGGGAAGACCGGCATTGGCGTCGGGCGCTCCCACGGCAAGTTCACTCACATCCCGCTGCGCACGGTAGTGTCGACCGGAAACAGAGAGATCAACATGGAGAGCGAGCTCTGGCTCAGTGTGCTCCAGTCCACCGGCCAGCCGCTGGCCATGTGCGATGAGCTCGCCAAGCTGACCGCCAAGCTGACCTTGGTACCCAACGGCATCCTGGCGGGTCAATGAGATTCCTTCGTCCGACCGGGCTGGGGCGCCGAGCCTCCCAGCTGCGCTCGGGTCCATCGCAACGAGGCTGCCAGTAGGCCAGAGAAAGGAACCAGCCATGAATCTAATCTTCCTAGGTCCCCCGGGAGCAGGCAAAGGCACCCAGGCTGAGGCCATCATCAACGAGTTCAAGATCCCCCAGGTGTCTACCGGCGACATCATCCGAGCAGCCATTCGGACCGAGTCCGATCTGGGCAAGGAATTCAAGTCCTACACCGATGCGGGCAAGCTAGTCCCCGACGAGCTGGTCAACCGCATGGTCGAGGCGCGGCTGGGCGAGGACGATTGCAAGACAGGCTTCTTGCTGGACGGGTTCCCCCGTACGGTGGCGCAAGCCGAGGCGCTGGACGGGATGCTCGACAAGATGGGTCGCAAGCTCGACCACGTGCTGCTGCTCGAGGTGGCCGATGAGGTCTTGGTCGAGCGCATCACCGGACGGCGCAGCGATCCGGACACCGGGCGGGTCTATCATGTGACCTTCGATCCGCCGCCGGCGGACATTGCGGCCCGCCTGATTCAACGCAGTGATGATACCGAAGAGGTGCTCACCAGCCGGCTCGCCGAATATCACGGCAAGACAGCGCCGCTGATCCCTTACTACGAGAAGGCTGCCTTGCTGCGCCGGGTCGACGGCGTGGGTTCGAAGGACGAAATTCGCGCCCGCGCGTTCGGCATCCTGGGCCGCTGAGCCAATCACCGAAAAGCCCCGGGGCATCCATCGGTGCGCCGGGGCTCACTTGTTAGGGCGGTCTGGAGGGACCAGCCTGGGGGTTCAGTCCTTGCCGTCAGCCTCGCCCTCGGCCTCGGCAATCGTTTGCATGGTCGGCTCGCCGAAGAGGGCGAAGCGCATCCAGCGGTAGGCGAAGCGCAGCAGCTCTTCGTCATCGGTCTTCAGCTTCTCGACCAGGCTGTCGGCCATCACGAAGCGGCTGGTGAAAGAGCTCTCCAGGACGAAGCGTCGGAAGTTGTCCAGGTCGTAGCAGGCGGTGAAGAAAGCCTCCATCTGCTTGGCATTGAGCGCTCGCCCACCAATGAACCAAGGATGGGAGACCAGCCCACGGAAGCCAGCTTCCAGCTCCTCTTGCTCGTCGATGTTCTGGTCGGCGCGCCAGCGTTCGACGGTCCATTCGGTATCAAAGGTTCTACCTTTGCAGAAGTCGTCCTCCGACAGGAAATGGAGCGTTTCTGGCTGGACGCCTGCTCGGGCCGGCGGCATCGCGCTGGCCACGGGATACATGCGACAGGACCAGGGCCGAGACTCGTAGATCCCACAGCCCTTGTCGGTCACGAAGGGGCAGCGCTTCTCGTCATCAGCGCCCATCTTGAGCATCACCACCGGGAGGTGCAGCTCCTTGGTGATGGGCAGCAAGGTGTGGGTGTCGAGGAACTCGCCGGTGGTGAGACCGACCTTGCGCGCCATCCGCAGCACGTCGACCGGGGTCAGCATGATGTTGATGTCCCTGCAACAATCAGTGAAACAGGGCACATCGGGATTGCAGGCGAAGCAGAAGGTCTCTTTCGGCCCCAGCTGGCGGCGTCCCTTCAGTGCTTCGGGTAGCTCATCGACGGGCTGCTCTTCGGGGGGCTTTGACACGGTCTGCTCCTACAGAAAATGCCCGCACCCTTCGCCCTCGGTCACCACGACGAGTCGTGGCGGTCGGTGACGCTGAGCGCGGGCCTGATTTTGTCGTAAAATCTAGGGGGGACAAGCCCGAGCCTTCGCCCTGGCTCGTCCCCAAGGGGTCCTACATGAAGATGTGCTTGATCGGCACCTTCTTGAGCGACCACTCCTTGGTCTCAGGATCCTGGCTGCAGTTGACGAAGACGTGCCAGTCCTTGTCGTCGAGCTTCGGCTTGTCGGACCGGAAGTAATAACCGGGCCACCGGGTCTCGTCGCGGAACAGCAATGCCTGGATGTGAGCCTCTGCCTGGGACAGGCGATGCAGGTTCTCGTGGGCCCGCAGCAGCTCGTGGAGATCCGCCGCGCCCAATTTCTCCGAGTCTTCCCGCAGCCAAGTCAAGAGCTCGACGCCTCGCTCCAGCAGTGGCTGGGAGGTGCAGAACTGAGTCGACACGCCAGCCGCGTACTCGTCCATGATCTTCTGCATGCGCATCATGAACATCTTGGGACGAATGTAATTCGGGTTGATGTCCGTCTGGGTGGTCTTGCCCGAATGCTCTTCGAACGTCTTGAGCGGTGCCAGGGCACGGCCCAAGGCTGCGTCGATCTTCGCTTGGTCGTACTTGCCGGCGGCCGGCTTCTCTTTGACGATGTAGCGAATGGCCGACTTGCCCGTGATGCGCCCCTCGGCATGGGAGCCAGAGGAGAACTTGTGGGACGAGGCGCCGGTGGCGTCGCCAGCGGCGAACAGACCGGTCACAGTCGTCATTTGCTCGTAGCCCCAGAAGTACTCTGGTGGCGACAGATCCTCAGGACCGCTGACCCAGGCACCAGAGGCGCCGGAGTGGGAGCCGATGAAGTACGGCTCGGCAGCGGCAATCTCGGAGGCCTTCTCTTCAGGAGCGGTATTGGTAGCCGCCCAGAGAATCGCCTGGGAGATCGTCATGTCCAGGAAGTCTTCCCACGCCTCAGCCTCGAGCTCCTTGAGCTTCTTCTTGGCTTTCTTGGGGTCGCTCTCGCCCTTCACGATGTTGGCGATTGCTTCCTCGGTGCGCATGTAGATGGGGGACTTGCCTTCCAGCACGTCCAGCATCATGAGGTAGTTGCGCAGGTTCGCGGGAACGGGCTTTACCATGCCGTAGGGCTTCCAGTTCTCGAGCTCAGGCCTACGGGTCTGCATGTAGGACTCGCCCAGAGCGTTGGTCGCCTGCGCCTTGAACAGGAGGAACCACGCACCGACCGGGCCGTAGGCATCCTTGAAGCGCACCGGAATGAAGCGCACCTCTTGGCAGGTCATCTCGGCGCCTGCCTGAATGGTGAACGAAGCCGATGAGCCGCTGTTGAAGGGCGGGTACCAAGCTCGGCCGGCGCCCTCACCAGAGGAACGGGGCTTGAACACGTGGACCGCTCCACCCATCGTTGCGATGGTGGCCTTGGCCTTGAAGACGTAGGTTTTGTCTTCACGAACCGAGAAGCCAACAGCGCCGACGCAACGGCCATCTTCGACCAGCGGCTCAGTGATGAACACGCGCTCGAAGATGTTGTCTGCGCCAATGGCATTCTTCGCCGCCTCGGCCACGATGACCTTGTACGACTCGCCGTTGATCATGAGCTGCCAGCGGCCCTCATGCACATAGGCGCCGTCCTTGACCCAGATGGGCAGGCCCCACTTCTCGAACAGATGCACGCTCGAGTCGACGTGGCGGGCAATATTGGCCACCAAGTCCTCGCGGC
>JAUVCD010000615.1 GCA_030590865.1 Myxococcales bacterium
CGTCGAGCTGACAATCAGCTCGTCTGGCGGCCATCGTGGCGGACACTGGCTTGTCCGTGGTGTTCGCATGCGATGCGGCCTCAGCCAGTGCGCTTGCCGAGCGGCTGCTGTTCAAGTTCTGGCAGAGGGCCGCCGCCGAGCAGTCCACGCGCGAGGAAGTGGCAGCATGAACCGCCTAGGTACCACCGCTGCCGCCTTGGCCACCTCCGCCGGACAGCGCGCCACCTTGGCCCCCGACCCCGCCAGCGCCTCCCTGACTGCCTCCCTCTGCGCCCGCTCCACCGCCGCCGCCGAGTCCACCTTGGCCGCCAGTAGCGGTGGTGCCGCCATGGCCTCCGTCAGGGAAACAGTCATCGCCGATGCACTCCACACCGTAGACGGCGGTGGCCTCGAAGCACGCTGCCGCCATGAGCCCGGCGCCCACCACCAAAGTGCCCGCCGCAAACGGTCCGCCTCGCTGCCCACTACGCGCCACTGCTCGCTCGAGCGTCGCGCTCACCGCCGCGATGGTACCCCTGATGTCGCTCTCTTTCATTCTCTCCTCGCAACCCCCAGGCCCAGCCTATCACCCAGCGCTCCACTGAGGAGGGCAACATGGCAGCATGGCCCTCACCCAGCGCTCAGCTCACAGGTCCCGGGCGCAACGGAAGCCCGGTCCGAGGTTCACCTGTGGAGGAGGGATGAAGGTCATTCTGGACGCAGCGCGCAGGCATCTCGGGTTCGACATGTGCGCCCCGCCTCGGGCCACGTGGAATGTTGTCCCTCCTGAAAACGTCGTACGTTGCGAGATCCTTGTTGTTCTCGATCGGCTCGACGAGGCTGCGCGGGCCGTGCAGGGGTTGTCGTCGGTGGTCTGCATCATCGGTACACCCGGCGCGCGGCGTGAGCCGCGGACCGGGTGACGGCGGCACTCCGACCGCCGAGCCACGAAGCGCACCGTGCCATCGGTCTCGACGGCGACGCCACCGAGTGGCCCAAACATCGGAACAGTGAGATCGGCCGACTTCGGGGTGGATGATGGCCAGCATCGTTCCTCCGTTGCCAGAGCCGGAACCTCGCCGCCGACCTCGGCAGACGGCCATTGCTCACGTGAGCCGAGTTTCCAGGAGGAACAGGCTCGTCGCGGCGCAGCGTGCTGCGCTGACGAGAACTCGTCGGTCAATCTTCATGTCGAGCTGACAATCAGCTCGGCACGCGACTATCCTCGATCCATGTGGAGGGCTCGCCGGCTCGCCACGGTAGGTGTCAGCTCCTGATGAGCACCAGAAGGCCGTCGATGTGGAAGCTCGCGATCGAGGACGACGAGGGACAGCAGACGTCGCTGGCTCTCGTGCAGGGCAAGTACGCCATCGGCCGAGCCGAAACATGCACCCCTCGGCTGACCGAGCGCAACATCTCGCGGGCCCACTGCACGCTCCGCGACGCCGGGGACGCCTGGCAGCTTCACGACGAGGGCAGCTACAACGGCACTTACGTCAACGGGCAACGCGTCGTCGAGTCGCGCCAGATCGGCGTGGGCGACATCGTCCAAGTGGGCGACTACCGGCTCGAGCTGCTCAACGAGGCGACGATCCAGCCCCAGTCGGCAGAGCTCGGCAACGCAGCGTCGACCCGGCAGCGCCGGCCCAGCCGTCTGGTGATGGTCATCGGCCCGACCCCAGGCCAGGAGTTTCCGCTCGACGGAGAGCGGAAGACCATCGGCGGTGCAGAAGAATGCGACATTCTGGTCGACGATGTGTCCGTGAGCAGGCTGCACTGCGAGCTGCTGAGCATCGGCGGCGAACGCTGGGAGGTGCTCGACAAGGACGGCTCGGACGCCATGCGCGTCAACGGAATCGCCCTGCGGCGCGGCATCATCGAGCCTGGTGACGCCCTCGAGCTGGGAGACGTCCGCTTGAAGTTCGTCGGGGCAGGCCGGTTCCTCCATTCCGCCACGAGCCCTGCCATCGCTTCGGGGGCGATCCCCTTCAGCCATTCGGTGATGCCGGGCGCCGCCACCAGCACGATGATGCCTGAGCGACGCGACATACGTCGTTGGTTGACGAGTGGCGCGATCATCGGCCTCGTGGTGGTGCTGGGCTTCCTGTTGATCCCCACCAAACAGGGAGACTCGTCGCTCGCCGAGCAGTCGGTCGTGGAGTCACAAAGTGAGGCACGCGGGGTCCTCAAAGACGCGCTGAACTATGCGAAGGACGACCTCGAGCTGGCGCACAGGCTGCTCAAGCGAATCCCGGAGGATTCGCCGGTGCGCAACGAGGACGACTATCGGGAGATCGAGGATCGCTGGGCGCAAGCGATGATCGCCCAGGCGCTCGATAGCGAAGACAAGGACGAGGCGATGCGCTTGCTGAACGAAGTAGCCAGCGCCGACACCGTCAGCCTCGAACGACGCTACCAGGCAATCGACATCCTCAAGGACAAGGGCGCGACGGACCTTCCGAGCTTGCCCGCGGCACGCCCCCGGAAGGGCCGGAAGACGCGTGGCCAAGCCTCCCCCGCGCTCGAGGACATCTACGAGGACTCGGAGGCCGGGCCGAAGAAGCGGTCACCTCGGAAGGAAGACGTGTACGAGGACCTGGACCCGATGCCGCGGCCCCTGCCGCGAGACGACGTCTACGATGGATTGGATTCGCCGCGACCGCCGCGCCAGCGTCCGCCCCCTGCCGCCGACAGCGATCCCTACGAGTGAGCGAGCCATTCTGATCTGCCGGCGACGTAACTCCTTGTCCCTCCTGAGAACGTCGTACATTGCGAGATCCTTGATGTTCTCGATCGGCTCGACGAGGCTGCGCGGGCCGTGCTCGACCTCCTGAAAGCGGTTCTTAGTTCGCTGCTCTCAAGCCTTCGCACCCACCATGAGCTGGCAGTGGAGAACCTCGCGCTGCGCCAGCAAATCGGTGTGCTTCGGCGATCGGTGAAGCGGCCGCGGCGCTCAGTACCGCGACTCGATCGCCTCTCCGGTGGACTAGATCGTGACGTCGGGGTCACTTCTGGTGAGAACTGACCACCCGGAAGATCAGGGCTCCACGACGACCGGCTGCCAGCTCTTGCGGTTCTCGAACTCCGGAGACAACCGGGTGGTGAACACCGCGGTCCGCTCGTACAGATACCGGTTGGCGATGGGGTTGGGCAGGTATTCCGCGCGGAAGGTGTCGCTCGCCAAGAAAAACAGCACGTAGTCGAAGTCGCGTCCCTCGCTCTTCATCAAATGTTTGGGAGCGTGGCGGACCGTGCGCTCACTTCGAAGGGAGACGACCAAGTCGGGCTTCTGAGCGAGCGTATACTCAGGATCGATCTTCCCATGGCCCATGAAGGAGTGCCGTCGGTACGGGAGACGAGCGATGTGCTTGTCGTTCACGCCCAAGATGTCGAGCGCATGGAGGCGGGTGAAGTAGGGCACGATTCCAGCAGGGATGACGGCGACGGTACTGTCTGGCGAAGCGTTCTTCGTCAATAGCGCCGCCACGGTGATCTGCTCGTATGGGTCGCCGTTATGGTTGGCCGGGGCGATGGCCTTGACCGGGTCCACGAAGGGAACACACGAAACGATGAGCACTGCCAGCCACACGCGCCTTCCCTCGACAGAACGAGGCACCCTGCGCGCACCTGCGGCGGCGAAGACGAACAGGACGGGCAACACGTGAGCAAAGAAGCGGAACGGGCCGAAGTTGTCCCCTCCTGTGAGCACACAGTAGGCGAGCGTGGGGATGAGCGAGGTGAAGAGCGCGGTAATCTTCTTGTCCGTTTCCAGCTTCGCAATGCCCGTGCCCACGGCCAGGCATATCGGCACGGCGTAGCGAACCAGGAAGTTCCGGTCGTATATGAGCCCCAGTCGGTGCTTGTTCGCCAGCCCGACGACCTTGAGGTAGTAGGTGTTGGGGAACCACTCCCCATAGTAGGCGAGTCGAAAGCCGAGCTGCGCGAGCCAGGGCAGTAGGGTCGCACCGAGGAGCAAGTAGGTGGTGCGACGATGCTTCGAAAGGAGCAGAACCAGCACCACGTTTCCTGCCCAGATGTGGAGAGCGTCGGCGCGGACGATAGGGATGAGCGCGAGGGCGCCGAAGGCGACGAGGTCGTCCTTTCCAGGACCCAGCACGCGAACCAAGAAGAGCAGCTGAAGAAACGTGAGCAGAGATGTCTCGAAGCCGCTGGTGGCCCAGTAGACGACATCCATGCACGTCACGATGCACAGAAGCGCTACTGCCAGCACCGCAACGGACCGAATCCCGAGGCGGCGGAGCAGCTGTCTTGCGAGGACGAGCACGCCGATCATCAGGAGCAGTGCCACGCCCCTCATCACCAGGGATGCCTTGGCGTCACTGATACCGGTCCCGTGGACAACGGCCATTACCAGCGTCCATAGCAGGTTGGTGTAGCCCTCCACCCGCTCCCCGGGATTCCAGCAAAGCCCGTGACCCTCGACGAGGTTGCGAGCGTATCGCATGGAGATCATCTGATCGTCGTCGAGCCAGTAGACGCGAACGCCGTCGATGAGTCGACTGCTCGCCTGGGCGTGCTGGATGAACAGATAGGTGAGCAGGGCGGCTGCCGCGGCCAAGCAAACGAGCTCGAGGAATCCGATCGGTGCGCTTCGCGAGGATGGCCTGGCCGAAGTCTTACCGTCGCTCGTCTTCTCGGGATGCCCCCCCCTGGTGCCCTGGTCCACGAAGGGATCCTACCGAATCCCGCTCACCCACGATCCACAATCTGACCGCGCGGGAGGCAACCGCGGCGCTGCGAACGGAGCCGTACAACTCGTCAGGAGATTCGCCACGGGGCAGTCTGGCGAACCCGCTCGCCACTGCCCCAAGGACGAGAAACCCCAACAATCCCGCGTGGTACCGAAGGAGGGACTCGTGGCCGAGGGCGCAGCCCGAGCCCCGCGTAAGGCGCGCAGCGCCGCGCACACCCTCAAGCCCTTACGGACAACGGATTTTGAAAACGATGTGTTGGTAGCGAATGGTAGCGAACGGTAGCGCTTTCGAGGGGTTCGACGAGCAAGATGGGCCCGTTCGCTACCGTTGGGGACCGCTGCCGACGATTCGCCGACGATTCAGCCATCCATCCGACAGCCATCGCCAGTCCGCTGCGCGGCTCACGGCGAGCTAGTGCAACAGGCTATTCGCCGACAGAGGCTTGTGACACGAAGGAGACGAATGGAGGGAGCATGAGGACGAGGCCGACAAGACGGGTGCGGTGGCTGGCTGCCACTGGTTGGGGGGCGCTGATGGTGATCGCGGCCTGCGGCGACGATGATCTGTACGCCGCTTGCGACTCGGCAGCAGACTGCAGCCCGCCGCCGGAGACGGAGGCGGCCTGCGTCGACAAGGGGGGGGAAGGCTTCTGCTCGTGGTTCTGCAGCGACGACGGAGACTGCGACGTGGATGTGGACGACGACTACCACTACGTCTGCGCCTCCTTCGAGGAAAACCCCGACATGTACTGCTTTCCCAGCTGTGAGGGCGATGCAGGCTGCCCGGGCGGCATGGAGTGCCGCAGCACGGGTGGCGGCGTGGACAACCGGAAGATCTGCTTTCCGAGCTAGCCGGTCGTGTTGGCTACCGTTGTCATCCGGGCGTCAATGCGCGGCCAAACGGCTACGCTGCCCGCCGGTAGTCGTGGTGTAGCCCTCCGAGGATCGGCGTGGCGACAACCCTCCCACCGGAGCTGAATGGGCGGTCGCGGTCGCCCTCGCCTGGGATGCGTTGGGCGATTCCTTGGTGCGGTCGCGAGGCATTGAAATAGCTCACGTACTGCTTGATGGCTCTTCGGAGGTGCTGCTCGTCGAGGATGA
>JAUVCD010000369.1 GCA_030590865.1 Myxococcales bacterium
CGCGCGCGGAGGTCTGGTTGAAGTCCGGCTCGTCGCGGTTGATCTTGACGTGCATCGACACGCTGCCATCGGCGGTAACGTGGGGCACGACCAGTAGCTGCAGCTTGGCCTCTTGGAACACGGTCTGCACGCCCTGGGCGCTGATCTGAGAGAACGGAATCAGCGTCCCCTGATTGATGCGCGCTTCGGCGTTGTCGAGGGTCAAGATCCGCGGGCTCGACACGATGCGCAACATACCGGTCGCCTCAGCTGCCGAAATGCGGAAGTTGAGGTTCACCGAGTTGTCGATAGAGCCGAAGGTCAAGCCCAGGGCACCACCAGCACCGGTACCGACGGTCGCCGGCAGGTTGACGGCGAAGTTCGGGTTTGGCACCGAGTTGGTTGTCGGGGACAGACCGGCGGTGGGCGTCTCCTGGTCACTGCCACCACCGACCATGCCAATGCGGGAGGGGAAGGCGATGCCCGTCTCGTTTCCGGTGGCCGGCCCGAAGTTGGCGTCACCACCCCATTGGATACCCACGTCGCGCTGGAAACGACTGGTCGCCTCTACGATGCGAGCCTCGATGAGGACCTGAGGGGTCTGGGTGTCGAGCGCCTGGATCAGCTCTTCGACCTGGTTCAGGTTGCCGCCCACATCCCGAGCAATGAGCACGTTGGTGCGCTCGTCGACGGCGATGGATCCGCGGGGGGAGAGCATGTCTTTGGCCCGGGCCTGCAGGTCCGAGGCGTTGGCGTAAGACACCGGGATGAGCCGGGTCTCGATGGGGGCAAGCTCCAGCTCGCTCTTGCGGCGAGCGATGGCCAACTCGCGCTCCTTGTTGAGGTCCGCCATCTCGGCGACCCGGATGATGTTGCCTCGTCGCACCATGCCGAGCTTCTTGGCCTGGAGGATGGTGTCGAGCGCCTGGTCCCAAGGAACGTTGCGCATCCGAATGGTCACCTTGCCCGAGACGTTGTCGGCGGCGACGATGTTCACCCTGCCCACGTCCGCGACGATGCGGAACACGTTGTGGATGTCCGCGTCTTTCAGATCCAGGTCGATGCGGCGGCCTCCAAAGCGACGTGCTGGCTGCTGCTGCTGAGCAATGCCGCCTGGCAAGAACGCTCCGGCCACATCGGGCTCGCTGCTCCACTCGTCGCCGAGGGCCCGATCCACCATGCCCCGCCCTAGCGCGAAAGGATCGAATGAGGGTTCAGGCGCGCTAATCAGCTTGGTCTGGCGGGCCGGTTTGCCATCCGCCCCGACGCCAGTGAGCGTAGAGGGCGCCCGGCCCTTGCGGAATACGTAGTGCAACGCCGAGCCGTAGCGAACCACGACCCCTGAGACGCCTGAGGCGTGATCGACGTCGACGTGCACCCGACCGTCACGCCGGTAGGTCGAGATGGCCCGTACGTTGCCACCGAAGGCACCAACGTCGAGGGTGCGCTGTAAGGCCTTGGGAAGTGCTGCGCCCGCTAAGCTGAGGATCGAACGAGTGGGACTCGCGGCGTGCTCGGTGTGGCTGGTCGAGGCGCTCAGCTGGACGATGACCCGATCGGTTTGCCCAGTGTGGTCGAAGCTCACGTTACGTACCGAAACGCTCTTGGCGGCTGGACCGGCGGCTGGACCGCCACCGGCCGAGTCCTTGGAGCGGGTCTTCGAGCTCACCGGCCCGGTCTTCTCCGACTCGTGAAGGACGATGCGAAGCCCATCACCCTTGGCTTTGACTCGGTATTGAGCTGACCGCAGGAGCTGAACCAACACCCGGGTGGTGCGGACCCCCTGACTCATGAAGGTCTGGGTCATCACGCCACCAACGACGCCCTGTGGATCGGTGATGGCTGGCTCGGCGCCTGCAACGGTGGCATGGCGCAGATCGACGATCAGCCGTTTTCCACCTTGAGCAACTCGCGCCGAATAAGTGGGTTTACGGTCCGTCCGAACCACAACCTCGCTGCCCCCATCTGGCAACTGCAGCAACTTGACGGTCGTCACCCGGCACACTCCGGGCTTCGCACCCACATTGGAGCTCACCGACGCGGCCATCACTAGAGCTGCGACGGAGAAGAGGCGGCGCAGCACTAGGCCCATGTCTGCTTCGATTCTCATACGAGACCGATGCTAGCCGGCTCGAAATAGCCAGGCCCAATTCTGTGCTGTTTATGAGCCGCTTCGACCTTCGTCTTCGGTCGGAAACAGCGGCATCACACGGGTCGTCGGCGGAATTTCGGGGTGCGCGGCGTCTTCGCGGATGAACACCACGTCTTTGGGGCGGATGCGGTCGATGCGCCAGTTGATGGCCACCTCGGTCCCATCGGTACCCCCGGCGCTCACCAGTTCGGGCTTGGCCACGAAGTCACCGGTGAACAGCACCCAGCCAAAGCCGGTAGGATCGGTGAGCATCACCCGGCGAGTCGCTCGGGTGATGATGCCGACGAGCCTCAGCTCGTCGAGAGCAAACTGGGAGGCCTTGACCTTCCGCTGAACGACCCGATCGCCCTGGGTCTTCTTGACAAACAGGTGAGCGAAGTCACGGAAAGGATCCCGTGAGTCTTCGGACTCGACGAAATCGGCCTCTGAGAACTCCACCAAAGGCAGTGCGGTATCTTTCTGCCCGTCCCCGTCCTCCGCGCCGGCGTCCGCCCCTTTGCCGGGAGCAGCCTGGGCCGGGTTCGGAGTACCCGTGACGACCTCTTCCTCACAACCGAGCGCGGTCATCGCGAGCAGACCTGCGCACACAAGGCTGAGTAGCTGCTTCACTTCTTCCTCGCCCTCCGGCCGGCACCCTTACGTTTCTTCCCGCCACCGCCTTCTTCGGCCCGTAGCGCGCGGAAAGCTGTCGCCAGACACTCGACCTCAACGTGGACGGTCTCCTCGCCTGGCGAGAGCTGCTCGTTCGAGCGCTCGCTCTTACTTGGGATCACGTGGATCGCGATGTTCTCCATGTTGATGATTCGGTCCACTTGACCGACTCCATTGAAGAACTTGGCAACCTGATGGAACTTGCCCGCTAGCGCCAACTGCATCGGAACCTTGGCGTAGTAGTCTTTTGGCTCTTCATCCAGCGGCGTCCAGCTGGTCAGCTTGATGCCCGAGATGGTCGCCACCGTCTGAACCGCAGAGAGGAAAGCCGGCGACTCGGACGAGTCGGGCAGGATCTTCTTCTGCTTCAGCGCCAACTGCTCGCGTCGCGCTTTCTCGGCCAAATCCTTGTTGTAGACCTTCTTGGCCTCTTCGGCCTTGTCCAACTCGGTACGTTTCTGCTGCAAGAGCTGGTGCTGGGCCGAAATGTTGCTCTCAACTTCGCCGTAAAACACCACGAAATAGGCGGCCGCAACCATCACGGTGAAGACCAACCCCACCGCCAGCTTGCCAGGTAGCGAAAGGCTCTCCAGACCGGAGCCCGCGGATTTGAGCTTGAGTGCGGCCATCAGTACTTCACCTTCACCTGGAGCGCGAACTTCACCAGATCGACCACGTCGTCCTTTTTCTTGGCCTCCTGCTTGCCAGGCAGCAGAGTGACTTCGTCGAAGTACCTTGAGAGCTTGAGGCGCTGAGCGAACTCGTAGACGTCCGAACCATCCCGAGCCAGCCCCTCGAGCCGAACGCTGCGCTCAGCCTCGTCATAGGCCATGAGCCAGACGCGCTTGGAGTCCCAGGACGGGTTGTAGACCGCCAGCGGGTTAACCTCCCGCTTCTTCTCCAGCTCGCCAGGAACGACCGTCGGGCCCTTGCCCTTGGTAAGCAGCCGAGACAGCTCGAGCAGCACCGCCGTGGGGCCGGCACGAGCAGCCTGCAGCTTGGCGATGGCATCCTCCCGAGCCCGTAGCTCGGCGAGGGCCGCCTTGATTTTCTCGTGGTCCTTCACCCGCGCCTGGATGTCGTTGATCTGGGCGGCAACCTGCGCCACCTGGTCAACGATGCCGGCGAGCTCGTCCTCCTTGGTCTGGTGGAAGAAGAACATCCCGACAATCTCGAGCACGACGATGCCCATGACCAGCAGCAGCCATGCTTGGCTGGCTTCAGGGGCGGACCTTCGCTCAGCGGCCTGCGGGAGAAGATTGACCCGAATCAAACCCGCTTCTCCTTACTCTTCCGCATGGCCAGTCCGAGCGCCACCGCCAGTTGGGCGGCGCGCTGCTCGAGCATGGCGCGGTCGACCTCTTTGTCCACACTGATGCGTTCGAGCGGCTGAACGACCTCCACGGCAACCCGGGAGCGACGCTCGATGGCCGTCGAAAGCTGGTGCAGGTTGGCGGTGCCGCCGGTCAGATAGACCCGAGAGATGCGCTCCTCGCCGCTGGTCGCGAGGAAGAAATCCAGGGAACGCTGGATCTCGCCGGCAATGGTGTCACACACTTGCTCGACCACCTCGAAGACCTTCGGGGGCAACCCGCTGGCAGCGTGGGCCGCCGAGGCCTGTACCTTGAGGTCCTCGGCCTGTTCGTAGGGCACACCCACCTGCTTGATGATCTGCTCGGTGAGATAGTTGCCCCCATTGGCGATATCGCGAGTGAAGGCGCTCACCCCTCGCGAGATGATGTTGATCGACGCCTGGGTCGCCCCCACGTTGATGATCGCGAAGGTCTGATCTGGCGGCAGGCCGCGATTGTATTCGAACAGATTCTGAATGGTGAAGGCATCGATATCGACCACGAGCGGCTTCAGCTTGGCTTGCTTGGCAATCTGGACGTAGTCGTTGATCTCGTCACGCTTGGCAGCCACCAACAAGAGGTCCATCTGACCGGCCTCAGGGCGGCGCCGCAGAATCTCATAGTCGACGTTGACGTCCTTGATGTCGAAGGGGATGTGGTTTTCCGCCTCCCACTGGATCTGCTCGTCCAGCTCGGCAGTCGTCATGATGGGAACGGTGATCTTGCGACTGATGACGGACTGGCCGCTCACGCTGAGGGCCACTTCCTTCTGTTTGATCTTGCTCCCCTGGAAGATGCGCAGCAGAGCATCGATGACCGCCTGTGAGTTCATCACATGACGATCGACGATCGTCTGCGGCTCGAGAGGCTCGAATCCCATGCGCAGCAGCCCATATCCCTTCCGGGATTCTCTGAGCTGGCACACCTTGATCGACGTCGCCCCAATGTCGACGCCGACGAGGGACTTACCCTCAGCCATGAAAGATCACGCTCCTCGCCTGGCCATCCGCGTTCATCATCATTGTCACCTTGTCAGCCTCGCCTTGCCAGTTCATCACGAAATCAACCTACCTGCTGTTACGAGCTGACAAACGGCTCCCTAGGGTGCCTGCCGGTCTTACCGGATACCTTGTCGTGAAGCATGGCAGCCAACTGGCACAACGGGCAACATTACGATTACAGCCGAAAGAAAAACCAGGCGCAGACCATCGCCAAAAAGGGAAAAAGCCCCCCAAGGCCCGCCAACGGCGGCGCCCTGACTAGGTGGCGCTGCTGCGGCACTGCGGTGATCCACCCCCATGGCCCCTGACCTCGAGGTTAGAGATCCTCGTAGATGTCTTCGGTCTCGCCCTTCTTCACCTTGGGCTTGGGCGGGGGACGATAGACAGGCCTGGGCTTGGGCTTGGGCGCGAGTGCCGATGCGGTGGCCGTGGGTACCGGCTCGTCCCCATAGTCCCGTTGTTCACTGCCGACCTTCACGTCCGCCGGATCGTCGCCCGAAGCGCTATCGAACACGAGGAAGTACACCACGGCTCCCACCAAGGCCAAGGCAGCAATGGCCAGGGCAATGGTCATTCCCAGGCGCGAGCTGTCCGCCTTGCCGTCGTCCTTGGCCGAGTCCACTGGGGGCGCTTCAGCCACCGGGATGGCCGCTTGGAGCACCGCTGCCGAGGGCAAGAGCTCGGCGTCAACGTTGGACGTCGTCTCCCAGGGACTGCTGGTCACAGCGAGGGGATGCTCGCCCGGCCGAGCCCCAGGCGCGTCTGCACCGGTGCCGTCCGGAGACCCATGAGGAGCTCGAGCGGCAGGCGGCTCGCTGCCATCTGATGCCGGTGGGGTCGCCTGTGCGCCCCAGGGACTGCCCGGGCCGGCCGCTGCTTGATCGCCTGCAGGAGCCGCTGCCGGCGCCCCATTGGTCCCAGCCGGCCCAGTCACGGCGGCGGGCTCGGCGGCTGGGGCTGGCGACGCCGGATCCCCCGAGGGGGCAACCTCCCGGGGCGGCGGCACCGCCGGCGACGGGGCGACGGGAGGGGCAGCGACAGCCTGTCGGGGTGCCGGGGTCAACACGCCCGGCGAGCCAAGCTGAGTCGGTGGCCTCTTGGGTACGAGGTTCCCCGGGCCAGCGAGCTGCTGCGGCGGGGTCTGAAGTGCTGGGGCGGCGACCGGGGCAGGCACCGGAGCGGCGACCGGGGCAGGCACCGGAGCGGGGGCCTGAACCGGGACCGGAGCAGGGGCTTGGACCGGGACCGGAGCGGGAACGTGGGCCGGCGCAAAAGGCAACGCTGGGCCGTTTGGATCGCCCACCGCCGTCATCGCGCCAGTCTCGCTATCGTCCCTAGGCGGAGGGATATGGCCGCCGCTCTTGGGTTGCCCGTTGCTGTCGGTCGCTTCGCTCATCACTCAAGACTGAGCCGTCTGACGCGGCCCATTTCGCTACCCCTTCACCCCTGAAAGAGTAGCGGAACTGGTAGCCAGACCGCTTCTTTTTTGCAGGCGGGCTGACCGTGACAGATGTTCACTGCTGCTAGCCTACCAAAGCCGGCACCGCGGCGCACCGTTGCATGATCAGCTCCAGTGAAGCGGGCCTCCAGTGGCCGAGCCGGAGGGCGGTTTTCGAAGGCCTACCACCTTGCCCCACAGGTCGGCCGCCATCGTCTATCCGCCGCCCATCACCTCCGCTGTGGGCCCACCGGCTCACCTGCGCAGCGGGGTCACCCCAGCGTGTCGCTCGATGGCCTGGAGCAGCTCGAGTCGATCGAAGAGCCGCTCGATGTAGTCGAGCCGATCGGTCTCGACCACCAGCGTGGGCGAGGCGTCGTACTGCTCCACCCAGTCGTCGTAGAGCTTCTCGAGAGCAGCCAGGTAGCGGCGCGGCACCGCGCGCTCGAAGTCCCGTCCCCGCTTACGAATCCGCTTGGCCAGCGTCTTGAGCGGACAGCGAACGTAGATCATCAGGTCCGGGGGGCGCAGCTCCTCCCTCAGGGTGAGGTAGAGATCCTGGTAGCTGGCCCAATCTCGCTCATCGATGCGTCCTGATCGGTGGAGGTGGGCAGCGAAGATCTCGGCATCCTCATAGATGGTGCGATCCTGCACGATCGGGGTCGAGTCGTGGGCGGCGCGCTGGTCGATGCTGCGATGAATGTGAAAACGCCGAATGAGAAACCAAAGCTGAGAGCTGTAGCCCCACCGACCCATGTCCGCGTAGAAATCCTCCAAATAGGGGTTGTCATCATTCGGTTCGAAGAACGGAACCATGCCGAACTGCTGACGGAGCCACTCGACCAAGCTGGATTTCCCCGCCCCCATATTGCCCGCAACGGCGATCACCTGCGGGCGGCCAGCCTCCGCCTGGTGCCTCATGGCTCGCGGCTCAGCCACAAGGGCACGGTGATGACTCGGCTGCCTCGGTGGTAGCCCGGGACACGCATCTGTCGGAACACGTCGACAATACAGCCAGCCACTTGGGGATCGATATCTGCAGCCAGCACCTGGGGCTCGCGAAACGCCCCCTGGGCGTCGAGCCTGACCCGCACCCGCAAACGCAGACCCTGGGAGCGGAGCGACGGGGACAAGCAAGCCATCAGCTGGCCGTGGTGGAACGCGACGGCCCGGCCCACCCCCTCCGGTGCTTTGGCGTGAGCGACCCGGGCGGCCGCTGGGGCCTCTGGCGGAATCGGAGCGGGCGGCGCAAGGTCATCGTCGCCCACGTTCTTCTGCTTGCCGTCAGTGGGGTGGTGCGGAGACGGCTTGGGGCGGGCCTCGCCCGGGGGCGGATTCACCGCCCAAGGCTCGTCACCCTCGCCCTCGTCTTCTCCGCCCCAGCCATCGAGCCCCACACACAATGGATCGCCAGGCGAGCAGCCCCTTCTGCCTCTGTGGCGCCGTCGTTTGGGCGCCTCTTTTTTCCGCTCCCGCTCCCCGAGTGAGAGATAGCCGCGCCGGTCGTCGTCCTCCAAGATACTCGCCCAGCCAAACCGATGGTCGACAGCCACCTCGCCTGTGGCCAACCGTTGCCGGGCCCGCCCGATGGCCTCTCGGGCCTGGGCAAGCCGCTGCTCGACCGTCAAGCGCTCGACCCGATCGCCCCGCTGCGCCTCAGCAATGTCCTGTTCGATCAGCATGAGCGCCACAGTGAGCACCAACCGCTCGGCGCTCAGCTCATCGGCAGCATCGCCGACGCCGCCACTGCGGGCCAGCAGCTCTTGCACCGCGTCGAGCCGCCCCGCCAAGAGCCTCTTGGTGTGCTCCAATTGGGTGGCTCGCGCGGGCTGCGCCCTCGGCACTGCACCTGGTGGGGCCGCCCCCTCAACAGCTTCGGGCGCCAAGAGCCATACGTGCTGGCATCCGAGACAGGCCAGCGCCAAGGCGGGACCACAGCGCGTGGCCACCCACCGCCACGCCGTTTCGCGTGCTCTGAGATCTGATCCCATGGTTGCCGATGTGGAGCTTGGCTCCGCTCTGTCTAGCACGGCTGGCGCGGCGCCTCGATGCGCCCAACAGATGGATAGACGGACGGCGGGAGCAAATGGTCCTAGAATCCCCAACACCCCATCAAGACCCCAGGGGGTAGCCAATCGAGGAGCTGGATGACAAGCAGGGCAGATGACAACCAAGAGAATACCGACCGCAGCCAGTCAGGCGATCGGGTGCTCAGGGCCATCACTGACGACGACAACTTTCGGGTGATCGTCGCCACGACGACCCAGCTGACCCGACACGTGTCGTCCCTGCAAGAGGCCACGGGCGAGACCGGGCGCCACTTCGCTGATTTGCTCACCGGCACGGTGCTCATTCGGGAGACCATGTCGCCAGCCCATCGACTTCAGAGCGTGTTGAAGGCCGGCGAGGACCAGAGCAGCCTGGTGGCCGATGCTCACCCGAACGGGCTGACCCGCGGGCTCATCCAGACCCCAGCCTACGCAGGTCCATTCAGCACCCAACAAGGCGTCATGCTGCAGGTCATGCGCAGCATGGCAAAGGGCAAGGTTCATCGCAGCATGGTGCGCCCAGCTGCAGGCAGTGACGTATCCCAAGCCCTGATGACCTACATGCAAGAGTCGGAGCAGATCGTCAGCGTGATCGCTGTGGGAGCAGACTGGCAAGGCGACGAGATCATCCACAGCGGAGGCTATGTGGTGCAGCTGCTGCCTGGCGCCGGCCACGGCCCCCTAATGGTGATGACCGAACGGCTCGAGGCCTTTCCTCCCATCGGCTCCCT
>JAUVCD010000982.1 GCA_030590865.1 Myxococcales bacterium
GTACCCGGACGGTCAGGTCACGCCGTTCAGCGGCTCGCCGCAAGGTTGGAACGCCTCGTGCTGCGGCCTGTTTGACGGTGCCGGCATGGAAGACGACGTGGCCTACCTTCGCGCCGTGCTTGCCGACGCGGCGTCGCAATACAACGTCGATGCCAATCGGGTCTTCGTCATGGGCTACTCCAACGGCGGCTTCATGGCGAACGCCCTGGCCTGTGTTGCCGCCGATCGCATCGCCGCCATCGCGCCGATGGCCGGTACCCTCTTCGCCTACGACGAGCCGCTGTGCCAGCCGGAGAATCCGGTGGCCGTGATGCATGTGCACGGCACGGCCGACATGACCGTGCCTTACAACGGCGGCGCCTATCAGCTGGGGTTGGCCACGGTCGCCTATCTCGGCGCCGAAGCCACGGCGGACCACTGGGTCAGCACCAACAGCTGTCCGACGACACCGACGACGAGTACCGCCGACGCCGAAGGCTCACTTCCCGGCAATGAGACCGACGTCGAAGCGTGGGGGCCATGCGAGCAGGGGACCGACGTCGAGCTCTGGACCGTCAACGGCGCCCCACACATCATGAACCTCACGCCGGCGCTGTTTACCGCCGTCAACGAGTTCTTCAATAACCATCCGCGGACGACCGCGGCCCCGGGACCGGGCACGCCGGCAGTCTGCACCTGCGATACCACCACCGCGTGCACCGATGGCTGCGATTGTGATCCGGAGTGCGACGACGGGGGATGCGCCGCAATACCGGGCGAGGGTCCGGCCACGGCGCTGGTTTTGTTCTCGCTGCTCGTGGCGCGCCGACGCCGCCGCGCCTGAGAGGGTTGATCGAAATAGTGGGTGACAACTGACGTGCTTCTTGATCCAAGGAGGGAATGACAGACGAGACATTTGAGCTGAATTCAGATCTGCCCCCCAAGCGCCGCCGCGTAGCTCGTGATCCGCGGCCCAGGTTTCAAGAAGACAAATCCGCTCAACTCGACCCAGTACGCGGCTGCCCAGAACTTCAGGTTCCGGACGACCATCTAGCGCGCGAGGTGAAACTGATGGTCGAGCTACTCGATCTCGGTGCGGTCGAGAACAAGTACTCCGCTTTGGGAAGGCGGGGCTTCGCGCCGAAGAGCCAGCTTGCGGTATGGATCTACGGCAGCCTCATTGGCGTGCACAGCTCTAACCGCCTTGCGACGCAACTCAAGACCGATGCCGCTCTTCAGTTCCTATCGGGCGGTCATCTCATCTCTAGTGGGACGCTGCGACGATTTCGAAACCAGAATGCTGAGCTGTTTGCGGATGCGATTTCGCAGAGCGTCGCACTGGCTGAGCAATGGGGGCTTCTGGATCTCGACGAGGGTGCTGTTGACAGTGTTCGGTTGAGAGCCCACGCGTCGACGAGTTCTGCTCGGACAGTCAAGCGGTCGAAGCAACGACTCGAACAACTCCAAACGCAAGACACGTCGGCGTACGGTCGCGATGAACTCGATCGTTACAACGCTAAGGTAAAGAAACACGAAGACGCGTTGGCTGCGTGCGCAGAGGCGGAGCGCACCAACATCGTCGTAACCAACCCGAGCGCGGGTCTGCTCAAGTTCCCCAACGGTGCCGCCGCACCGGGGCACCGAGTTACGGTGACGGCATTTGGGGCATCGAAGCGAATCGTAGCATCGGTACTCATTGATGCTGATGGTGCCGATCAAGGGAAGCTGGGCGGTGCCATCGAGCAACTCCAGGAGGACTTGAAGAAGGCAGGGGTCGACGTATCTCGACCGCTTCGAGTAACTGCGGATGCGGGCTACTCAGCGATGTCGGACTTGACCTACGCGATGGAAAACCAAGAGGCCGTCGACCTCCTGGTCGCCCAGCCCAAGTACACTCGTTACAACCCGAAGAGCGGCAAGGGGTTGTTCACCAAAGACGTCTTCAAGCTCGGAGAAGATGGCGCCACGTGCCCGGCAGGGACGCCGATGCAGGGTCCTGAGAACGATGGGCCAGGCCGCATCCGGTACCGTGGCGTGGGCTGCGAAGTCTGCCCGATGAAAACGCAGTGCACCAAGTCGAAGCAGAAGGTGTTGGTCATTCGACCTGCCCTAGAAGAAGCGCGGAGCCACATGCACGCACGCATGGCTCAGCCCGGCGCGAAGGAGCGTTACAACAAACGTATCGCGACGATCGAACCGGTGTTTTCGATGATCGAACACACAATGGGCTATCGCCGTGTAGGAACCCGTGACGATGAAGGCATCCGTGCCGAGATCCTGCTCAAGGTCCTCGCGTACAACCTCAGTCGCCTTACATCGGCGTACCAGGATTCATCGTTGACGCTGCTTCAGATCGTATTCTGAGCGACCCTCTGAGCCTGTCGAAGGGTGAACCGGGGCTCGTGGTTCGACAGGCTCACCACGAACGGTTCGAGGCACGACCCAACGGAGATGAAACCGGTCTAGCGCCCAGTTGCACATCAGCTCGCCGGCGGCCCCGGCTGACAATCCTTTTACAGGCCCTTTACCACGTGCCTGCGCCTCTTCTGCCACCATGAGTGGCAACCCAGGAGGCTGTCATGCACCCGCGCATCTTT